>JBKBUS010000206.1:0-4267 GCA_046290035.1 Brevundimonas sp. | reverse complement strand
TCCGCTGGCTGGACAACCGTATCCGGCGGCCCTAGGACCCGGCGATCGCCTTCGCCACCGCTGACGGCTTGTCGCGGACGTGGTGGAAGTCGTCGCCCTTGGCCCCGCGCATCCAGATCAGTGTGCCCTCCGCCGACGCGGGCATGTAGGCTGCGATGGCGTCCTTGCGGAGCTTGAACGGATAGCCGTCGTGGCGCGTGAATGTGACCCAGCCGCTCAAGCCGCCCTCCCCTGACCCTGGGCTCGCCGATTAGCCCGACGCCGGCCTCCCATCAAGCGTTGTTTTCTCAAGGCTCAAGCCAGTCAATATCGCAAGGCTATCGGCCAGTCAGATCGTCGGCTCAGGCGGTCTTTGCGCGCGGCGCCTTGGGTTTCGCGAGCGTAGTCGACGGCGTCGCGCCCAGCGCCAGGCCAACGTCATTCGGCGCCTCCTTAACGTGCTGGAAATCAGTGGTCGCCGCACCGGCGAACCAAATGAGCGTGCCGGCGTCCGACGCGGGCATGAAGGCGACGATCGTTTCCGGCCGCACCGAAAGCCGGTAGCCGTCCTGGCGCGTGAGGAACAGGAATGGCGACGGCTCGGACATGGGAAGCTCCTACCAGGTCGTCAGGATAGGTTAGCGTCGCGCTCACCGCCACCCGCACCTGACGTCGCAGCTGAGCAGCGGTCTTTCAGCCAGACCTGTGCGGGCGCAGTCATAAGGCCTCACCAACGTCGGCCGGGTGATCCGCGCGATCTTCGGACGCCCGCTTCGCGCGTGCCTTCAGGCGCGCGCGCCGACGCTTGCGACGACGGATCAGTTCGGCCCGGGCATCTGCGGCGGCCGTCAGGCGCCCCAGCTCGAAGGCGCGCGCCATGTCTGCGCGGGCGCCCGGATCGGACTCTTGCAGACGGCGCGTCAGGGCTTCGGTCAGGGACAGGATGCTGGCGGCCATCTGAACCTCGATGACCCGCGTGCGCCCGATCCGGCCGACGCGTTCCAGACCGACGAGCCGCCAGCCCGCCTCCACGCCCTTCACGACGAACTCCCAGCGCTCCTCGGCCGTGAGCGCATCCTGCGCCGGACGCCAGGCGTGGCGGTCGCCGGTCCGGCGGTAGAGCGCGGGCGAGACCGGCAGCTTGTGCCGCGCATAGACCTCGAGCGCCTGGCGCCGCGCCGCCGCCAGCGCCTGCCAGGCTGGATCCTCCAGCAGGTCGCCCGACGCGGAAGCGAGAGGCTCGTCCGCCTCGCCCGGCCGCGATGTCGGGTCGGGCGCCGGCGCGGAGAAATCGAGTTCCGGCTGCTCCGCCGAAACTTCGGCGGTCGACCCATGCTCCTCGTCGCCCGCCACATCGGCGTCCGGATCAGTCCCAGTCGACGGCCACGGCGGAATGGAGTCGAGCGGCGGGTGCGTCGGTTGCGTCGGCGCGATCCCTACCGGCGAGGAGATCGACATTGGCGGCCCGGGAACCTCGGGCGGCCGCATTGGAGGCTGGTCGATCGCCGGAGCTCGGCGGCGCCACCACATGCTCAGTCGTTGTTCAGGGTGCCGGCGACCTGGATGTCGTACACGACCCGGGTGATCGACTGCACGAACTCAAAGAACTTCCGCAACTCGGCCGTGGAAGCGGAGGGAGCGTAGATCACGTCGTCCGGCCGGACTTCGAAAGCGGTCGCGGTGAAGAACCCCGCGGGCTCGCGCAGATTCAGCCGGTAGACGACGGGCACGCCGCGCGGCGTCGCCGGCTGCGTCAGGCCGATCGCCTGGGCGACGGCGGGGTCCTCGAGACGGAAGACGAGTACGGACGCCGCGTCCGCGCGTTCGGTCTGCAGGCCGCCCGAGAGGCTGAGCGCCTCGGTGAGGCTGACGGTCCCGCTGGGCATCTCGACGTTGGCGACCCGGCCGAGCGCGCCGAAGCTGGAGAACCGCCGGGGGGCCGAGCGGAGCAGCACCTGGTCGCCCGGGCCCAGAATGACGTTCTGAGCCGGGTCCGAAGACACCAGCGTCAAAGGCGCGGCCGCCTGTCGACCGCCGCGCGAGACCACGACCTCGAGGTCCTCGGGCCGGCCTTCGCCGCCGCCGGCCAAGGCGATGACGTCCAAGAGCCGGTTGGCGTTGGGCCGGAGCGCGGCGCGTCCCGGGCGCTGCACTTCGCCGAGCACGATCACCGAACTCGCCACCGACTCCGCCACCGAGACGACCACCTGGGGGTTGGCCACGCGGCCTCGAAGGGCGCGCTGGATCGCCGCGGCCGCCGCGGCCGGCTGAAGACCCGCCACCCGCACGGCGCCCGCGAAGGGGACGATCACCTCGCCGTCCTCGTCGACGGCCTGCGTCGGCAGCGCCTGGGCGCCGGCGGAGGAGACCCCCAGCGACGACCGCGACCCGAAAAGAACGCCCGAAGGATCGTAGATCGAGATCTCCAGCAGGTCGCCGGGACCGATGGCTCCGACCGCCGAGGCCGCGGCAAGGCCGGAGAGGCCGCCCGGACGCGCCCGTTGCGCCTGTCGCACGCGCTCGGCCGTGTCATAGCCCAGATCGACCAGCGCATAGCCCGCCGAGGCGACGTCGTCGCCTCCGATAGAACGCGCCGAAGGGCCGTCGGCCGGCAGGGACGCGCAACCGGCCAGGGCGAGGGCGGCTGAAAGGGCGATGAGGCTCGATTTCATGGCGGGCACCTGTGGGGTCTCGTCACTAACCGGCCGCGCGGGCGAAGGCCAGAGGCGGCGTCTGAACGCCGACGCGCTCCGGCTTGCCCTGCAGGGCCATCACCCGGGCGACCGTCTTGAAGTGCGCGGTCCAGGTCGGCGCGGGACGGCTCCACGGCGCTAGCTGCCCGGCCCAGGCCTCCCGGATCGCGGCCAGCCATCCCGGTCCATCAATCGGATCGACGAGCCGCACCCCCGGAACAAGCTCACGATGAACGTCGATGTCGGACGCGATCAGGGGAACCCCCAGGGCGCAGGCCTCCAGGGACGGCAGATCGCACCCTTCGACCGACGACGGCGCGAGCACCGCGCAGGCGCCCGCCATGAGACGGATGAGCGCCTGGTCCGACAGGTCGGCCACGTGGTGGACCAGCGACTGCAGCCGGGGCGACCGCTCCAGCAGGTCGACCACGGCCTCGTTCTCCCAGCCGTGACGGCCCACCAGGACAAGCTGCGGCGTCGCAGCACCCTGCTCCTCGGCGAGGCGGCGCCAGATGGTGAGCAGGAAGGCCAGGTTCTTGCGCGCCTCGATGGTGCCGACGTGGACGAAGTACGGCGCCTTGGCCCGCACCCTCGCCGGGTTGGAGAACATCGGATCGAGGCCGAGATAGGCGACCTCCACGGGGGGGCACGGCAAGCTCTGCGCCTGGGCGAACGCCTCCAGGGTGTCGGCGGTGTATTGGGAGTTGACCAGGATCGTGTCGGCGTAGCGCAGCGTCGTGGTCACCCGACGGTGGTGACGCTCCGCGTCGCCGGGCCGGCAATACTCCGGATGGCTGACCGGGATCAGGTCATGGATCAGGATGATGCTGCGCACGCCGCCCTGCGCCAGCCCCGCCAGCAGCTTCGGGTCGTCCAGCCCCGTGTGCCCGACGTTGAGATATATCTGACGATCCAGATCGTGCCGTCGCACCGATGTGGCCATCAGCCTGCGAAAGATCTGCACGCGACGCCGCGTTTCCGTCTGCAGCGCTGACGGCGGCGCGACACGCAGGGCGCGGCGGCGCTCTGAACTCTGGGTCAGCGCCTCCAGCAGCGTCGTCTCGGCGACGGAGGTTTCGGCTCCGCTCCACCGCCGGCGAAGCTCGGCGCACACCCCGGCGAACCATGCGGGGTCCAGCTTCATCAGCTCGCCGCGCTTGGTGCGGACCGGCTCCAGGCGAATGTCGCTGCGCCCGAGCAGCCACTCGGCGTAGGCGAGACAGACGCGGTCCACGCCCGTCGGCGCGTCCCGGTTGGACCGGGTCACCAGACGCGTGGCGTCGAAGAGAACAATGGGACTCATACCGGTGTCGATCTGTCGGTCACGAGGCCGCGCCGCCGGGGCAGGCAATCTCGAGAGCGCCCTCCATCCTGCGACCCTTAGTCCCTGCGTCCGCGACGGCCAAGTCCATTCTCCGCAGAGGCGTTCAACGAACGCCGTTGAAAGGGGCGTAGAAGTCCGCCAGGCGCTCGCGATACCGCTCCGGACTGAACCGGCTCGCCTGGGTCGGCCCCCGCTGCTGCAGCGCCTGGCAATACCCGTCGTCGGCGTCCAGCTGGCGTATGCCGGCGCTGATCGCGTTCAGATCATAGGG
>JBKBUS010000205.1:0-4283 GCA_046290035.1 Brevundimonas sp. | reverse complement strand
GCACCGTCGACGTGCACGTGGGTCGCCTGCGCAAGGCCCTGAACCTGCCCGACACCCAGGATCCGATCCGCACCGTCCGTTCGGCGGGTTACGCGCTGGACCTGGAGGGTTAGGCCCCGACCGTCTCCGGCGCGATCTCGTAGACGGTCGAGCAGTATTCGCAGGTGACGTGGATCTTGCCGTCCGGCTCGATCATGTCGGCGCGCTCCTCGGGGCCGAAACTCTTGAGCACCGTCTCGATCCGGTCGAGCGAGCAGCGGCACTGGGCCCTGAGCGGCGCGGCCCCTTCCAGGCGCACGCCGTCCTCGTGGAACAGCCGGTACAACAGCCGGTCGGCGGCCAGCTGCGGATCAATCAGTTCGTCGTCGCCCAGCGTCTCGAACAGGGCCTGGGTGCGCTCCCAGACCTCCTCGGTCGAACCGCGCGCGGCGTCCGCGGCGATCACCTGGATCATGGCCCCCCCGGCGCGCCATAGATGGCCGGCCTCGCCCTGGAGCGAGCCGAGGGCCAGCCGAACCTTGGTGGGCACCTGTTCGGACTGGGCGAAGAAGTGTTCCGCCGCCAGCGACAGGCTCTCGCCCTCGATGGGGGTGATCCCCTGGGTCCTTTCGAAGTCGGGCCCGCGGTCGAGCGTCATGATGAACACGCCCTGGCCCAGCAGGGTCCTGGCGCCGGGACGGGCGAAGCCCTGGCTGGCGGCCGCCACCTCGGCCTCGTCATAGCGACAGTAGCCGCGAAGGCTTCCGTCCGTGCCGTAGTCGGCGACGAGGTAGCGGACGGGGCCGTCGCCCTGGGCCTGGATCAGCAGCCGCCCCTCGAACTTCAGACTGGAGCCGATCAGGGCCGCCAGGGCGCAGGCCTCGCCGAGCAGGGCCGCGACCGGCTCCGGATAGGCGTGGGCGTTCAGGATGCGATCGATGGACTCCCCCATCCGCACCAGCCGGCCGCGCACGGGCCAGCCGTCGATCTGGAAGGCGGCGGCGAAATCGTCGGTGGGCGAGGACGCGAAATCGGTCACGGCAGGCAGGCTTTCGTCGATGTCGGGAAGGCCCTCTACATAGGCGCGACGACTTGCCATGATAAGGGCGGGCGTCGTCTCAGGAACCGCGACGACCGCCACGTCTTTCGCCAGCATGTCCGGAAGCCTCATGTCCGCTCGCGTCCGCCTCAAGCCTCTGTCTGAACAGGTCATCCTCGTCACGGGCGCCACCTCCGGCATCGGGCTGTCGACCGCGCGGCGGGCGGCGGCGGCGGGGGCGTGCGTGTTCGCGCTGGCGCGCGGCGAGGGAGACCTGAAGAGCCTGTGCGAGGAGATCCAGCGCGCCGGCGGCCGCGCCGCCTATGCGGTGGCCGACGTCGCCGATCTGGATGCGCTGAAGGCGGCGGCCGACAAGTGCGAGCGGCTGTTCGGGCGGATCGACACCTGGGTCAACAACGCCGGCGTCTCGATCTTCGGCGGCATCCGAGACACGGCCCTGTCGGATCAGCGCCGCCTGTTCGAGACGAACTACTGGGGCGTGGTCAACGGCTGTCTGGTCGCCGCGGAACGGCTGCGAGAGCGGGGCGGGGCCATCATCAACGTGGGTTCGACGCTGGCCGACGCGCCCATTCCTGTCCAGGGCGTCTACTCGGCCTCCAAGCATGCGGTGAAGGGATTCACCAACGCGTTCCGCATGGAGATCATCCGGGACAAGGCGCCGATCGTCGTGACCCTGGTCAAGCCCGCCGCCATCGACACGCCCTACAACAAGCACGCCAAGAACCTGACCGGATACGCGGCGCACAATCCCCAGCCGGTCTATGCGACCCACGTGGTGGCCGACGCGATCCTGCACTGCGCGGCCCATCCGATCCGCGAGATCACCGTCGGCGGGGGAGGGCGCCTGATCGCCGCGTTCTACTCGGCTTTGCCGGGCCTGGCGGAACCACTTTTCGCCGCGTTCGCTCCTGTCCTGATGCTCGACCGCAAGGCTGACCCCTATGCGGGGGACGGGCTGTACGACCCGACCGAGGACGGTCTGGAAGAAGAGGTGCGATATCCCATGGTTCGACAGTTCAGCGTTCTCGCCGAGGCGCGCAAGCATCCCGGAGCGACCGTGGGCGGGCTCGCCGCCCTCGTGGCGCTCGGCGCGCTGGCGGTGCTTCTCAGCCAGCGCCAGGGGCCGACGCGGTATGAACGCTGGAAGGCGGGCCTTGACCCGCGCGGCTGGGCGTCCGCCTGGCGCCGCGGTTTCGACACCGCCCTGGAGGAGCTGCAGGACGGCGCCCACGAGGCGCGTCATCAGGCGCAGCGGATCGGTCGCCGCGCCGGTCGCAAGGGGCGGCGCTTCGCCCGGGCGGCCGAGGCCCGGCTGCCCCGCGATGAGGTCGAGGTCGGCCTCCACGCGGTGAGGAGCGGCGCCGGCCGGGCGGGCCGCTACGCCCGTGACCACGCCAGGGAGGGCGGCGCTGTGCTGGCGCTGGCGACCATCGCCGCGGCCGTCGCGGCGGCGGCCTTGGACAGCCGCAACCCGGAGGGCCGGGTCCGGCGCGTCCTGCGGTCGTGATTTGCACGCCGCGCTGACGTTGCTGCGCTTGCGAAGAGCGGTATAGCTGGGCCATGGCCGGCCCGACCTTCATCTTCGACTTCGACTCCACCCTGGTGCGCTTCGAGACGCTGGAGGCCCTGGGCGAGATCGCGCTTCAGGGCGCGCCGGACCGCGACGCGCGGCTGGCCGAGGTCGCGCGTCTGACGGACCAGGCGATGGCCGGCGAGCTGGACTTCGGCCAGGCCCTGCGGCGGCGCCTTGAGATACTGAGGCCGACGCGCGATCACGTCGCCGAGCTGGCCGGGCGCGCGGCCGATCAGCTGACGCCCTCCATCCGGCGCAACCTCGACTTCTTCCGGCGCCATGCGGATCAGGTGGTGATCCTGTCGGGCGGGTTCGACGAGATCATCCTGCCGGTGGCCGAGGCCCTGGGCGTGCCGGCCGATCGGGTGCTTTGCAACCGTTTGCGCTATGACGCCGCCGGCGCGGTCGAGGGCGTGGACGACGCCAATCCCCTGTCGGAGGAGAACGGCAAGCCGACGGTGATCGCCGCGCTGGGTCTGCGAGGGCCCGTGGTGATGGTCGGCGACGGCTGGAACGACGCGGAGGTCAAGCTGAAGGGGGCGGCGGACCGCTTCTACGCCTTCACCGAGGTGGTCCGACGGGATCCGGTCGTGGAGGTCGCCGACGCCGAGGCCCGCTCGCTGGACGAGGTGCTTTACGCCGAGGGCGTGCCTGGGCGCTGGTCCTATCCGCGCAGTCGCATCCGCTTCCTGCTGCTGGAGAACATCCACCCGGCCGCGGTCGAGCGGTTGCGGGAGGAGGGATATGCGGTCGAAACCGAGACGGGGGCCCTGGACGAGGACGACCTGATTGAGCGGCTGAAGGGGGTGCAAGTTCTGGGCATCCGCTCCAAGACCAACGTGAGCCGCAGGGTGCTGGAGGCGGCGGACCGGCTGCTGGCCATCGGCGCCTTCTGCATCGGCACCAACCAGATCGACCTGGACGCGGCGTCCGACCATGGCGTCGCCTGCTTCAACGCGCCCTATTCCAACACCCGCTCGGTGGTGGAGCTGGCGATCGGGCTGATGATCGCCCTGATGCGGGATGTGGCCGACAAGTCCGCCGCCATGCACCAGGGCCGCTGGAACAAGTCCGCGACCGGTTCGCGCGAGCTGCGCGGCAAGACCCTGGGGATCGTCGGCTACGGCGCGATCGGCAGCCAGCTGTCGGTGCTGGCCGAGGCGCTGGGCATGCGGGTCGTGTTCCACGATCTGGCCGAGCGGCTGGCGCTGGGCAACGCGCGCCGCGTTCGCAGCCTGGATCAACTGCTGACCGAGGCCGACGTGGTCAGCCTGCATGTCGACGGGCGGGCGGAAAATCTGAACCTGATGGGCGCGTCCCAATTCGCGCGGATGAAGCCGGGCGCGCTGCTGCTCAACCTCTCGCGCGGCCATGTGGTGGACGTCGGGGCCCTGGCGCAGGCCCTGGGGTCGGGCCGGATCGGCGGGGCGGCGGTCGATGTCTTCCCCGAGGAGCCGCGCACCAACTCGGACCCGTTCGACAGCGCGCTCAGGGGTCTGAAGAACGTGATCCTGACGCCCCACATCGGCGGCTCGACGGAGGAGGCCCAGGAAGCCATCGCCGATTTCGCCGCCGAGCGGCTTCTGGGCTTCGTGAACCGGGGGGACACGACCTTCAGCGTCAACCTGCCGAACGTTCAGCTGGCGGAGGTGACGGGCGCGCACCGGCTGC
>JBKBUS010000204.1:0-4297 GCA_046290035.1 Brevundimonas sp. | reverse complement strand
ACGGCGGCGTAGGGGCCGCCCAGCGCGTTCATCGGTGACCCGTGGCCGAAAAAGAGGGCCGGGGCCGTCATCAGCCGTGCAGCTTCTTGGCGAGCTGCGCCACCCATTCGCCCTGGTGGCGGGCGCCGGCGAGCTCGTTCTCGCTGGGGAAGCGGCTGCCGTCCCCGCCGGTGATGGTCGTGGCGCCATAGGGGCTGCCGCCGGTGATCTCCTCCAGCGTCATCTGGCCCTGGAAGGCGTAGGGCAGACCCGCCACGACCATGCCGTGGTGCAGCAAGGTCTGGATCAGGCCGATCAGGGTCGTCTCGTTGCCGCCGTGCTGGGTGGCCGAGGAGGTGAAGGCCGAGCCGATCTTGCCGACCAGCTTGCCCTGGAACCACACGCCGCCGGTCTGGTCCCAGAAGTTGCGCATCTGCGACGCGGCGGTGCCGAAGCGGGTGCCCGCGCCCACGATGATGGCGTCGTACTGTTCCAGGTCGTCGACGCTGGCGATCGGTGCGGCCTGATCCAGCTTGTAGCCGCTCTTCTTCGCAAGTTCCTCGGGCACCAGTTCGGGCACCCGCTTGATGTCGGCGGTGACGCCGTCGACCGAGCGCGCGCCCTCGGCCACCGCCTCGGCCATCTTCTCGATGTGCCCGTAGGTGGAGTGATAAAGCACCAGAACCTTCGCCATGTCGCGATCCTCGAATCTTGTGTGGACCTGTTCTGTAACAGGAACGGTTGCCATATAGGCTCGGGCCGCAGGTCTTCAAGGCGCGCGATGTCGCAATTCAGTCGGGACGCACCCGTTCGTAGAAGTCCAGGCCCGCAGCGGTCGTTCCGCCTCGCGCGCGCCGAAATCGGTGCTCGATCACCATCGCCTGCTGCTCGATGTTCAGGTCCGACCAGCGACAGGCGGCGTGGGTGGGATAGCGGTAGGACTTCGGCCGGTCCCCCGCCTTCAGCTTGCCGACCGCCAGGGGCACGCCGGACTGGCTCTGCAGCACATGAACCATCTCGTGCACGAACACCGCCTGGCGGCTGAGCGGAGCCTGCGACAGGTCCGCCGACAGCTTGCGGCGCGGCCATACGACCCAGTCCCGCCCGAACCAGCGACCAGGGACGAAGGCGCGCGACAGGCGCGGCGCGGCCAGAATGCGGATCGTATCTAGACGCAGCGCCGGCCCGATCGCCGTCTCGGCCAGGGCGCGCTCCCCCGGCGTCAGGGCGCGGATCACGGCGCGGCGGCCTCCGCCGCGGTTTCCCCCACGTACTCCCAATGCCAGGGCTCGTAGACGTAGGGGACGAAGCCGAAGCGGCCGGCGTTCTGGACCAGCCAGCGATAGGTCGCCCCCTGGCTCATGTGGCGGCGGCTGTCGGGGTGGGTCGAGTCGACGCCGAGTCCCTCGATGTGGCCGACATACAGATCCACCGCCGCGCCTGTCCGGTGTGGCGAGCACACGGCCCGGCGCAGCCCGTCGCAGTTGCCTTCGCTCGCGCAGCGCGCCGCGTCCGCCTCCGGGTCGCGAAAGCCGGAGAAGATCTGCAGCAGTTCGGGATCGGCGGCGATCTCCGGAACCTCCGCGCGGGCGGCGGCGACCATGCGGCGATAGGCGGCCAGGGTGTCGCGCCTGAGCAATCGTGTCAGGCGATCGGCGTGCTCCTCATCCGCCACCAGATAGCCGAGCTCGCGCAGCGGCGGAGGCTCCGGGCAGATGTCGGCGACGCGCGCCATAACGAAGGGCCGGCGCTCCTGCCACAAGCCCCGGAACACCTGGAAGGTCTCGGGGTCGAACACCCCTGTCGCCGGGAGGGCGAACCGGGCCTGGAACGCCGCGAGCCGCGCGGCGAACACTGGACTTCCGGGTGCGCAACGCGTGTCGAGCTCCTTCTGGATCAGCGGCAGATAGGTGACCCAGCCGTATTCGACGCGGTCGAACGGGGTCCATTCCAGGCTATAGACGTTCAGCCCGTTCGCCTCGGCGGCCGACGCCCATTCGACGCCGCCCGCGTCGCAGATCTCCTGCGCCCGCGCAGCGGCGGCGAGGCCGAAGAGGCCGAGCACGGCCAGCAGGATCGACAGCAGCTTCACCCGCCAAGGAAAGCCCCAAGCCGCGCCGACCCGCAAGTCGCTCGCGCTCGACGGTTCCGCGCGGCAGGATGTGGCCGGGCCGACTCACCGGCCGTTCGCCCGGATCGTCTATGTCCGCCCAACCTCCCGTCGTGCGCCGCTCCAACTGGACGCTCGCCGCCTTCGCCGCCAGCTGCCTGCCCTATGCGGCGCTGGGTTTGCCGGTCTACGTCACCCTGCCGGAGTTCTACGCCAGCCACGTCGGCGTCTCCCTGGCGGCGGTCAGTCTCATCTTCCTGGTGGTCCGGCTCGCCGACATCGTGGTCGATCCGGCGCTGGGCCTGATCATCGACCGCACCTCCACCCGCTTCGGCCGCTACCGCGTCTGGATGGCGGCCGGGGCCCCGATCCTGATGCTGTCGGTCGGCCTGCTGTTCCTGGTCCAGCCGGGCGCGGGCGCCGGTCACCTCGCCCTGTGGCTGGTGGTCATGTACCTCGGCTATTCGATCAGCCTGCTCAGCCAGATGAGCTGGGCCTCGGTGCTGTCGCCCGACTACGATCAGCGCTCGCGCATCTACGGCTGGTGGCAGGCGGCCAACATCGTCGGCGTCCTGGCGGTGCTGCTGATCCCGCCCATCGTCCAGGGCATGGGCCACTCCTACGTCGACGCCGTGCGGGCCCAAGGGCTGTTCATCATCGCGCTCCTGCCCGTCGCCTTGTTCGTCACGATCCGCTTCACGCCGGAGCCCAAGGGGGTCGAGGCGCCGCCGCACGGGGGCCTGACCGCCACCCTGTCGCTGATCGCCAAGCCGGTGTTGCGACGGCTGCTGCTCAGCGACCTCCTGCTCGGCGCCGCTCGGGGCCTGATCGGGGTGCTGTTCTTCTACTTCTTCGAGCAGGCGCGCGGGTTCGAGCGGGACCAGACCTCGCTGATGCTGCTGGTCTATTTCGTCGCCGGCCTCGTGGGGGCGCCCGGCTGGGCGTGGCTGGCCACCCGCATGGGCAAGCACCGGGCGCTCGCGGTCGCCAGCGTCTATTTCGCCGGCAGCTTCGCGGCCGCCACGCTGTTCGTTCCGGCCGGGAACTTACCCGCCGCGCTCGCCGCCATCTTCGGCACGGGACTGGCCTTCGGGGCGTCGGACCTGCTGCTCAGGGCGATGATGGCGGATGCGTCGGACGCCATCCGGCTGGACACCTCGGCGGACCGCACCGGCCTGCTGTTCTCGATCCTGAACGCCACCTCCAAGCTCGGCTACGCCATCTCGGTCGGCGCCTTCGCGGTGCTGGAGTGGATCGGCTTCGACGCGGAGCCCGGCGCGACCAACACCGCCGGCGTGATCCTCGGCCTGCAATGGCTGTTCATAGCCGCGCCCGTGGCGCTGCTGCTGCTCTCGGCCGTGGTGCTGCGCATCTATCCCCTGACGCCGGAGAAGCACGCGGAGATCCGCGCCCGGCTGGCGGCCCGCGACGGAGCGACCTCATGACCCCGATCGATCGGCTGAAGGCCATCATGGTCCGGCTGCGCGACCCCGACGGCGGCTGCCCCTGGGACGTGGAGCAGACGTTCGCGACCATCGCGCCCTACACGCTCGAGGAGGCCTATGAGGTCGCCGACGCCATCGACCGGGGCGATTTCGACGACCTGAAGAGCGAACTCGGCGACCTGCTGTTCCAGGTCGTCTTCCATGCACGGATGGCGGAGGAGCAGGGTCTGTTCGCCTTCGACGACGTTGCGACCGCCATCGCCGACAAGCTGGAGCGCCGCCATCCGCACGTCTTCGGCGACGAGGCCGCCAAGGCCGACGGCGCCAGCCAGAAGCTCCGCTGGGAGGACATCAAGGCCGCCGAGCGCGCCTCGAAGGCCCAGAACGGCGTGCTCGACGACGTGCCGGTCGGCCTGCCTGCGCTTCACCGCGCCGCCAAGCTGACCAAGCGCGCCGCCCGCGTCGGGTTCGACTGGCCCTCGACCGACGAGGTCTTCGCCAAGCTGGAGGAGGAGATCGGCGAGCTGAAGGCCGAGATCGCCTCGGGCGACAGAGCCAAGGCCGCCGAGGAGATGGGCGATCTGCTGTTCGTGGTCGCCAATCTGGCCCGCAAGCTCGGCGTGGAGCCGGAGGACGCCCTACGGTCCTCCAACGCCAAATTCGTCCGGCGATTCCACTTCATAGAGGCGGAACTTGCGAAACAGGGTCGCGCGCCCGACCAGTCCGACCTCGCCGAGATGGACGCCCTGTGGGACGCGGCGAA
>JBKBUS010000203.1:0-4313 GCA_046290035.1 Brevundimonas sp. | reverse complement strand
GTTCCGCCTGGCCAGCGCCAGGCGGTTCGGCTGGTGGTCGATGGCGATGACGCGCCCGGCGCCCTGGAGCAGGCAGCTCTTGATGGCGAACAGGCCGACGGGGCCGCAGCCCCAGACCGCGACGGTGTCGCCGGGCTCGATCTCCGCGTTCTCGGCCGCCATCCAGCCCGTCGGGAAGATGTCGGTGAGGAACAGCACCTGCTCGTCCGACAGGCCCTCGGGCACCGGAAACAGGCCGACGTCGGCGTAGGGGACGCGGGCGTACTCGGCCTGACCGCCCGCGTAGCCGCCGGTCAGGTGCGAATAGCCGAACAGGCCCGCCATCGGATAGCCGTAGGCGATCTCGGACATGTCGGACTTGTCCGCCGGATTGGAGTTGTCGCAGGCCGAATACTGCTGCTTGCCGCAGAAGAAGCACGAGCCGCAGGCGATGACGAAGGGCACCACCACGCGCTGGCCGACCCTGAGGTCCCGGGCGCCGGGCCCGACTTCGACCACTTCGCCCATGAACTCATGGCCCAGGATGTCGCCCCGGTGCATGCCGGGGATCATGCTGTCGTAGAGGTGCAGGTCCGAGCCGCAGATGGCGGTGGAGGTGATCTTGATGATGGCGTCGCGGGGATTGACGATCTCCGGGTCCGGGACCGTGTCGACCCGAACGTCGTGCTTTCCGTGCCAGGTGACGGCGCGCATGGGCTTCTCCTCGAGATGTTGCTGGATCAGCCGCGCGGCGCGGCGGCGGGGGCCTTGGAGGTGGCGATCTCGCCGGTCTCCATCAGCTGCTTGAAGCGGCGCAGTTCGCGCCGGGCCTGCACGCGCGGTTCGCGCTGCATGACCTTGGCCACGACCTTGCCGAGCGCCCCGCCCGGCGGGTCGTAGTCGATGAAGACGCGCACCTCGGTTCCGCGTCCGAAGGCGTTGTCCTTGAACTCGACATAGCCCTCATGGTCGACGTCGGACTCCTGGGTGGAGCGCCAGGCGATCCGCTCGCCGGGGACGTCCTCGGTGATTTCGCTGACCAGCTCGATGTCGATCTCGCCGGGCCCCGCGACGATCCAGCTGGTGCGGCCGGACTCCATGATCGTCACGGACTTCACGTTCTCCATGAAGCGCGGCAGGTTCTGGAAGTCGCGCCAGAAGGCGTACAGCTCCTCGCGCGGACGGTTGACCATGACGGCCCGCACGGAGTTCGCGCCGTGGTCCGTGTCGGGCTTGGCGTCGCCCTGGAAGGCGGACGGGTGAACGTCGGCGTCGGTCGAAATTTCAGCTGATGACATGGCGGCTCCTTCGCCGCGCCAACCGGCCGGACCTCGGCTCGGTTCCCGACTCCGGCGACGCTTCACGCCTCGTCGAGCCAGGTCTCGAGCAGACCGACCGCCGCATCCAGGGCGCGCAGGCGGACGCCGCCCCGGCCGAGGGGGCCGAAATGGCGCTCGACCGCCGTGAGGCGCGCCCGGCGGTCCGCCAGGGCGAGATAGACCAGCCCCTCCTCCGCCCCGTCTCCGCCGGGGCCCGCGTAGCCGGTCACCGAGACCGCGACATCCGCCTGGGAGGCGCCCAGGGCCCCCGCGGCCATGGCCTTCGCCACCTCGCGCGAGACGGCGGTGCGCGCCGCGATCAGCTCGGCCGGGACCCCGAGGAGCTGGGTCTTGGCCGCCTCGGTGTAGGTGACGAAGCCGCGCTCGAAGGCATGGCTGCACCCCTCCACGTCGGTCATGACCGAGGCGATCAGGCCGCCGGTGCAGCTCTCGGCGGCGGCCAGCGTCAGGTTCCGGTCGCACAGGCGTTGCAGCACGGTCATGACCCGGACCTCCAGCGCGTTCGGCAGGCTCGCGGACAGGGTCTCGCTCATGACGGGATCGGGCCTTCGGGACGGCGGGCGGGCTGGCGGACGAGCGGGTGCAAGAGGGGCCTCCTCCTGCGCAAACGTCGGAGCGGGAGCCGCGTTGCCGCCGCCGTGCGAAATCACGGGCGCCGGGGCCGGGCGTGAGGGACCCCGACAACGACGGTGCGGCGTCGAGGCGTCAGCGGACCGCGGCCGCCGAGCCTCCCTCCGCGAGGGCCCGCACCTCGGCGGCCGAGGTCATGGCGTTGTCGCCGGGCGTGGTCATGGCGAGCGCGCCGTGAGCCCAGCCCAGGCGGGTCGCCGCGTGGATGTCCTGGCCCGAGAGGAGGCCGTGGATCAGCCCGGCGGCGAAGCCGTCGCCGCCGCCGACGCGGTCCAGAATGTCGATCTCGCGCGCGGGGACCTCGGCCCGCTCGTCTCCCGCCCAGGCCGCCGCGCCCCAACGGTTGCGCGACGCCGACAGCGGATCGCGCAGGGTGGCGGCGCCGCGCAGCCGCCCGACCAGGGCGTCGAACGGCGCCGGGTCCGCCGGGTGGGCCCGCGCGGGGCCGGGGTCGAGCCCCAGACACGAGGCATAGGCGTACTCGTCGCCGATCAGGACGTCGACGAGGCTCGCGATCTCGCGGTTCAGGCGGCGGCCGGCCTCGGGATCCGGATGCGCGGACCACAGGCTGTGGCGATAGTTCAGATCATAGCTGACCGCCGTCCCGTGGCGTCTGGCGGCGCGGACGGCCTCCAGCGTCGTCTGCGCCGTGGTCTCGGACAGGGCGGCGAAGATGCCCCCGGTGTGCAGCCATCGCACCCCGGTCTCGCCGAACAGCCGGTCCCAATCGACCTCGCCCGGCGCCAGCCGGGCCGCCGCCGAGCGGGCCCGGTCGGACACCCCCAGGGCCCCGCGCACGCCGAAGCCGCGCTCGGTGAAGTTCAGGCCCATGCGCACGTCGCGACCGACCGCGTCGGCCTCGCGCCACAGGATGTGGGACACGTCCACCCCGCCCGCGAGGATGAGGTCCTCGGCCAGCGCTCCGAGCTCGTTCCGCGGCAGGGCCGTGACGACGGTCGTGGACCGGCCGAAGGTCTTCCTGAGGCCCCGGGCGACGTTGTACTCGCCGCCGCCCTCCCAGACCTGGAAGGAC
The DNA here is from genome assembly GCA_046290035.1 of Brevundimonas sp. Lineage (GTDB taxonomy): Bacteria > Pseudomonadota > Alphaproteobacteria > Caulobacterales > Caulobacteraceae > Brevundimonas. The sequence continues at coordinate 1,331 of JBKBUS010000203.1, read as the reverse complement.
CGGGCCGTGCGGATGCGGCCCTCGCCGGGGTCCAGCCGGAGCATCACCTCGCCAAGCGCCGCGCAGTCGAAGCGGCACTGGTCGGCGGGGCGGAGGACGAGAGTCATTTCAGGAGGTCCTGACCTGATGGATGTCTCTAGGCGTCCGACGGCCTTGGCGGCCTTCGTACGGCTTCATGGCGAAACCGTCGAGGCGGCGGCATAGACGTCTGGCGCGAGCCGAGGCCGCCGGGCTGGTCTGGCCGGTCTGATCGCGAATATCGTCACCGGACCGACCCGCACCAACGTCAACGACTTCAGAGCCATTCTGGTCCTGCCTCACGGAGCCGCCGCTTGACCGACGACTTGACCGCCCGCCCGCTCCGCAAGCGTCGCTCGACCGTCGTCCGGGCCGCCCCCGGCGTGTCGCCGCCCGAGCCCGCCGCGGCGCCGCAGACGCCGCGCCGCAAGCCGATCTGGAGCCAGCTCTATGTGCAGGTGATCGCCGCGATCGTGCTGGGCGCCGTCATCGGCCACGTCTGGCCGACGTTCGGGGAAAGTCTGAAGCCGCTGGGCGACGCCTTCATCCGGCTGGTGAAGATGATCATCGCGCCGGTGATCTTCCTGACGGTGGCGGTCGGCATCGCCCACCTGCGCGACCTGAGGAAGGTCGGAGGCGTGGCGGGCAAGGCCTTCGCCTACTTCCTGGCGGTGTCCAGCTTCGCCCTGGTGGTGGGGCTGGTGGTCGCCAACGTCGTGCGGCCCGGCGCGGGCATGGGGGTGGACCCCGCGACCCTGGATGCGGGCGCGGTCAGCGGCTACGTCGCCGGCGCCCAGGAAAGCTCGATCGTCGGCTTCCTGATGGAGATCATTCCCGAGACGGTGGTCGGAGCCTTCGCCGGCGGCCAGATCCTTCAGGTGCTGTTCTTCTCGATCCTTTTCGGCGTGTCGCTGGCGGCGATCGGGGAGCGGGCCCAGCCGGTCATGACGGTGCTGGAGTCGGTGTCGGAGGCCTTCTTCAAGCTGGTGGCCATCCTCATGAAGGCGGCGCCGATCGGGGCGTTCGGGGCCTTCGCCTTCACCATCGGGCGCTACGGCATCGAGTCGATCGTCAACCTGGCGGCGCTGGTCGCGACCTTCTACCTGACCTCGGCGGCCTTCATCGTCGTGGTGCTGGGCGCGATCGCGGCGCTCAACGGCTTCTCCATCCTGAAGCTGATCCGCTACCTGCGCGAAGAACTGCTGCTGGTGCTCGGCACCTCGTCGTCCGAGGCGGCGCTGCCCAGCCTGATGGCCAAGATGGAGAAGGCCGGATGCGACCGCCCGGTGGTGGGGCTGGTCGTGCCGACGGGC
>JBKBUS010000202.1:0-4314 GCA_046290035.1 Brevundimonas sp. | reverse complement strand
CGGGTGTAGTCCCGCGCCAGCGCAAACTCTTCCGTCATTTTGAGAAAGCCCTTGCGGGAGACTGCCTGCAGCGACGGCAGGGTGACATTCTGGAAGATGGGCAGGCCCTTCACGGCCCCCCGCTCGACCGCGTCCCGCAGCCGACGCAGATCGCGCAGGCTGCGCCCGGCCTCCGCCGACAGCCAGGCCTCGAGCCGCCGCTCGGCGCGCTGCCGGGCGGCTTCGGGACCCAGCTCGCCGATCAGACGTACGCGCGGCTGGAAGGGATCTTCGTTGAGGATCCGCCCCGCGATCTCGCCCCGCCAGAGCACCTCGCCCGACGGCGTGACGGCGAAGGCCTCGTCGGCGTCGGCGGCCAGCCGGCCGAGCCGTCGCGCCACCTCCGGGCCGACCGCGCGACGGGCCGCGGCGCGGAGCGTCCGGTCCTCCAGCGCGCTGGATCCGCTCTCGAGCGCGAAGCTGACGCCGTCCAGCCGGCCGACGACGGTGCCCTCGATCGAAACCTCGCCGGCGTCGGAGACCTCGACGTCCAGGTCCGGCCGGTCGTTGAGCGAGCGCATCAGGGCGGTGGTGCGCCGGTCCACGAAGCGCGCCGTCAGTCTCTGGTGCAGGACGTCCGAAAGCCGGTCCTCGAGCGCGCGGGTCTGCTCGCGCCAGGCCTTGGGCCGCTCCAGCCAGTCGGGCCGCTGGGCGATGTAGGACAGCGTCCGCACCCCTGACAGCCGGGCCGAAAGCTGGTCGATCTGGCCGTCGTCGCGGTCGACCGCGGCGAAGCGCGGCGCGATCCAGTCCTCGCTCAGGCGCCCGCGCCCCGAGGTCAGGGCCTGGAAGATCTCCTTGGACAGCCGCGCATGGTCGTCGAGCGTCGTCTTCTGGAAGTCCGGCAGCTGGCAGGCGTCCCACAGGCGCACCAAGGCGCCGCGCGAGCGGGCGACGCGCTGGACGTCCTCGTCCTGGGCCGCGCGCCGCAGCAGGGTCTCGTCCAGCGCCGGCTCGGTCAGGCGCAGGCCTGCCCGGCCCGGCGTGACCGCCAGCGAGCGCAACAGGTCGTTCAGACTGTCGAAGTCGAGCTTGGCGTTGCGCCACTCGATCTGCTCGACCGGGTCGAACCGGTGCTCGGCGACCTGCTCGATCAGTTCCTCGTCCGGCTCCTGGCATTCGCCGGTGACGCCCCAGGTCCCGTCGCGCAGATGCCGCCCCGCGCGTCCGGCGATCTGGCCGACCTCGTGGGCGTGAAGCCAGCGGGTGCGGCGGCCGTCGAACTTGCGCATCCCGGCGAAGGCCACGTGGTCGACGTCCATGTTCAGCCCCATGCCGATGGCGTCGGTCGCGACCAGGTAGTCGACCTCCCCGGACTGGAACAGCTCCACCTGGGCGTTGCGGGTGCGGGGGCTGAGCGAGCCCATGACCACGGCGGCCCCGCCCTTCTGACGCCGGATCAGCTCGGCGATGGCGTAGACCTGATCGGTCGAGAAGGCGACGACGGCGGACCGGCGGGGCAGGCGCGTCAGCTTCTTGGAGCCCGCATAGGTCAGGATCGAGAACCGCTCCCGCTCCACGATCTCGACGTCGGGGACCAGCCGCCGGACCAGCGGCGCCATCGTGCCGGCGCCCAGAAACATCGTCTCGTGCCGACCCCGGGCATGCAGCAGCCGATGGGTGAAGACATGGCCGCGTTCCGGGTCCGCCGCCAGCTGGATCTCGTCCACCGCCAGGAAGTCGACCGAGCGCTCCAGGGGCATGGCTTCGACCGTGCAGACGAAGAAGGCCGGTCGGTCCGGCAGGATCTTCTCCTCGCCGGTGATGAGCGCCACCCTGGCGCGGCCGACGCGCGCGACCATGCGGTCGTAGATCTCGCGCGCCAGAAGCCTGAGCGGCAGGCCGATCATCCCGGACGCGTGGCCCAGCATCCGCTCGACCGCGAGATGGGTCTTGCCCGTGTTGGTGGGCCCGAGCACCGCGACCACGCGGGAGGGGCCAAGGCCGGTCGAACGGTCGCTCATGACCCCTGAAAGGTGGCGCGCGCCGACCGGTTCCTCAAGCGTGGCGTTTCAGCCCGCCGACACCGCCAGCCCGATCGCGAGCGCGTTGGACGTCACATACAGCGCGCCGGTCGCGACGAAGAAGCGCTTGTCCCAGCGCCGCACCCTGGCCGAGCCCCAACCCCGCCGGGTGAGGACCGTCCAGGCCGCCGCCACGCCGATGGCGAACATGGCCAGGGCCAGCGCCATGAGGTGGATGTTGTCCAGAAGGCTCAGCCGGCTCGTCTCGCCGATCACCTCGTCCACGGCCCGCATGTTCAGGACCACGGCGAACAGCACCCCGGACAGGAGGCCCAGCCGCGGGTTGAGATAGAGCCCTTCCTCATCGTGCATCAGGAAGGTCAGCAGGGTCAGCGTCGAGGCGATGTAGAGCGGCGCCGCCAGCTTCCAGAAGGTCCAGAGATCCGCCCGGCGGATGTCGATCTCGACGTCCAGGTGGGGGTAGAGCGTTCGGGCGTCATCGGGTGCGGTCGGGTCGCCGAATGCGGTGTTGTACGTCGCCTCCGAGGCGACGACGCGATAATCCGTGATCCGCCAGCCGTCCACCGTCAGAGCTTCGCGGATGGTCGAGCGCCGGTCGTCCGCGACGTAGTGCAACGTGCGCGCATCATTCCAGCTGTCTTCGATCTGGATGCGGAGCGTGTGGCGGTCGAACGGATAGTTGCTGACGTCGAAATGCTGGCGATAGACGCCGCTCACCTTGCGCTGCGACCAAAGGCCGAAGGGCGTTTCGACCGTGTAATCCAGCGCCTGCGTCTGCTCGTGGGCGTTCAGATATTCAGCCGTCCGCAGCGCGTCCCGCTCGCCCGTGCAGACGCTCCAGGCCCAGGCGTCCGCGCCGAAACGACCCTCGCGAGTGTTGATGTCGTAGAGGTCGCTCACGAAGAAGCCGATGCTGCAGACCGCCGACGCGCCCGGCTCCGCCCGCTCCAGCTCCTGAGCCCTCGCCGCGGGCGCCAGACAGACAAGGGCCGCGCAGATCGCGACGGCGGCACGCAACCAGACCAACAGACGCTCCCTCAGCTGAGGCGACACTGTTCCGTGATCAGCGCGACTTCGCAAGCGGACTGCGACTGACGGCCAGGTAGAGCAGCAGGCCGAAGGGGCCGAACATCAGGGTGAAGAACAGGCACGGCAGCAGCGCCCAATGCGGCAGGCCGCGCCGCTCGGCGTCCTCGACCTCCCAGGCGCCGACCCATAGGTCGAAGGCCAGATAGTGCACCCAGCCGACCAGCACCCCTTCCGGCTGGGCGAAGGCGCGGGCGACGCCCTCCAGGCTGGAGAAGTCGAGCTCTCGTCCCGCCTCGCCGAGCGTCAGCAGAACGCCGGCCAGCAGGACGGTGTAGGTCAGGGCCAGCGCCACCCCGACGACGCGCGCGCCGTTGACCAGCAGCGTGCGTCGCAGGGGCGCGAGCGCCAGCATCAGCCATCCGGCGAGGGCGATGAGATTCGCGATCTCGAACAGGCGAGCGGCGTCCATGTCGGCCTCCGGGCGACGGTTAACGCGCATCATGGCGCAAGCGGAACAGGCGCGAAACGAATCACGACCGAATCACTCACACTGTTCGATTCGCCGTTTGTTCACCGCAAGATATTGTAGATTAAGGGGGATTAACCACAAGCGCAGCCGCGAGGCCCGGCCCGGCGCGGAACCCTCAAGCTCACGACATGTTACAGGCGCCATGGCGTCGGCCTCACGGCCGCGCTAAGCGGGGGCCAAGCCGGATCATGCCGGCGGCCATACGACAGCTCAGGGACAGAGATGACGAAGTGGGTCTACGGCTTCGGCGGGGGCTCCGCCGACGGCGACGCGTCGATGAAGAACCTTCTGGGCGGCAAGGGCGCCAACCTGGCGGAGATGTCCTCGCTGGGACTGCCGGTGCCGCCGGGCTTCACCATCACCACCGAGGCCTGCGTCCACTACTATGCGAACGGCCAGAGCTATCCGGCCGATCTGGCTGAACAGGTGAAGGCGGGGCTGGCCAAGGTCGAGGGCGTTGTCGGCAAGAGCTTCGGCGATCCGACGAACCCGCTGCTGGTGTCGGTCCGTTCGGGCGCGCGGGCGTCGATGCCCGGCATGATGGACACCGTCCTGAACCTGGGTCTGAACGACGAGACCGTCGAGGGGCTGGCGGCCCTGTCCGGCGACCGGCGCTTCGCCTTCGACAGCTACCGCCGCTTCATCACCATGTACTCCAACGTGGTGCTGGGCCTGTCGCACGATGATTTCGAAGAGGTCCTGGACGATCACAAGGACCGGCTGGGCGTCACC
>JBKBUS010000201.1:0-4315 GCA_046290035.1 Brevundimonas sp. | reverse complement strand
ATCGATCTCGGGCTCGTCAGAGCCGCGCTCGAACACCACAACGGCCCCGGGCGCCAGCCAGCCGCCCTCCAGCAACCGGGCCAGGGTCTGCTCCCCCAGTCCCTGGCGATAAGGCGGGTCCAGGAAGGCCAGGGTGAAGGCCTCCCCGGCCGAGCCCGGCCGCGGACCAAGGTCGGTGGCGCTGCGGCGGTGCACCCGGCAGCGGCCGAACAGGCCGTAGGCGTCCATGTTCTCGCGGATGGCGCCGCGCGCGCCGTCGTCGGTCTCCACGAACAGACAGAAGGCCGCGCCCCGGCTGAGCGCCTCGAACCCTAGGGCGCCGGAGCCGGCGTAGAGGTCGATCACCCGCGCCTCCGTCAGTCCCTCGGCCCAGGCCGCGTGCTCCAGCACGTTGAAGATCGCCTGGCGCGCCCGGTCGCTGGTCGGGCGCGTGTTCTGGCCCTCGGGGGTCGTGATCGCCCGACCCTTCAGGCTTCCGCTGACGATTCTCAAATGCTGGTCCGCCTTTACTCGCGCCCCGGGGCGGGCCACCGTCGACGCATGTCGCGGCCCTTCTTTCCCCTACTGCAGCCGGTCAGGCAATCGGACCGCAGCATCGCGCGGACATTCGGCTGCGCGGGGCTGGCGCTGGTCCTGATCGTCGGCGTCGCCGTGGCGGCCGGGGTCGTCGCCGTGCTCGCGGGGATCTCGATTGTCGAGCCGGATCCGGACGCGCGGCCCGAGCAGCTCCTGCTGCTGATCGGCGTGGCGACCGGCGCGCTCGGGGCGGCGGTGCTGATCGCCGCGCGCGTGGCCTATGGCCGCCCCTTCGCCTCGTTCCTATGGCCGTCGGGATTCCGGCTGGATCGGCTGCTCACGGGCGTGGTCGTCGCGGTTCCGGCGATGATCGCGGGCGCGCTCGCCGCGGCGGCCGTGTCGGCGTTGCAGGGCTCGCCGCCGTCGCTGGCCGACCTGCCCGATCCGCCGTCCCTCGATCTCGCCTATGTGCTCGCCGCCGCCGGCGCGCTGGGGCTCGCAGCGGCGGCCGAGGAGGTCATTTTCCGGGGCGTGATCCAGCAAGTGCTGGTCGCCTGGGTTCGGGTCGTCGGCGTCGCCCTGGTGCTCCAGGCGATCGCCTTTTCCGCCGTCCACGCCGACCCGGACCCCGCCGCCTTCGCCGTGCGCCTGATCATGGGGCTGACCTGGGGCTGGGCGGCGCTCCGGCTCGGCGGGATCGAGTTCTCGACGGGCCTGCACCTGGTCAACAACCTGGTGCTGGTGATGCTAGTGCCGCTCAGCGAGGCGATGCGCGTGGACCGCGACATCGGCTGGGCCGGACCGGCCAGCCAGACGGCCTCGGGCCTCGTCGTCGTTCTGGCGGTCGAGTGGCTGGCCCGCCGGTCAGCCGCGCGGGCGCGGGGGACGTGATCCATCGCCCGGGCCCGGCCGCTTGCCCCCGCCGCCCCCGCCCGGGCGTCCGGGACCGCCGCGCGGAGGGCCGGAGCGAGCAGGACCGGAGCGGGGACGATCACCGCCGCCCTCGCCTCTCGGCTTGAAGGGACGCTTGGGCCGGTCGGCGCCGCCCGCGCCCTCGCCGCGCGGCGTAAAGGGTCGCTTGGGCCGATCCTCGCCATCGCGGCGCGGCGCGCCGTCGCGCGGCTTGAAGGTGCGCTGCGGGCGCTCGCCCTCGGCCCCCTCGCGGGGCTTGAAGGGGCGCTTCGGCCGGTCCGGACGCGGCGCGGCCTTGGCCCAGCCGGGCTTCTTCTGCGGCCGGTCGGCGCGCTCGGCGGCCTCGGTGGAGGCGGCCGCCGCGGCCCGCACGCGGCTGGGCTTTCGCGAGGGATCGGACATGGCCGAGCCGGACCGGCCCTTGACGATCGAGGTCTGGATGCGCCGGCCGGGAATCGGCGCAGGCGTCTCGACGGTGTCGCCGGTGGGCAGGTTCTCGGCACGGATGTGCTCGGCCAGGAGCTCGCGGATCACGCGCGGCCCCACCTCCTCGACCGCTCCCACGGGGAGCGTGCCCAGCTGGAACGGGCCATAGGCCAGGCGGATCAGCCGGTTGACCTTCAGGCCCACCGACTCCAGCACCTTCCTGACCTCGCGGTTCTTGCCCTCGGCGATGGAGACGCTGACCCAAAGGTTGGCGGCGGCCTTCTCGTCCTCGCCGGACGGAGTCTTGACCTTGTCGAGGGTGGCCTCCATCGGCCCATAGCGGACGCCGTCGACGAAGGCGCCGTCCTTCAGCCGGTCCAGCTGCTCCTGGGTGATCCGCCCCCGCGCGCGGGCCCGGTACTGACGCACCCAGCCCGTGGTCGGCATCTCCAGCGCCCGGCTCAGCTCGCCGTCGTTGGTGAGCAGCAGCAGCCCCTCGGAGTTGATGTCGAGGCGCCCCACCGAGATCGTGCGCGGGAGGGTGCTGGGCAGGGCGTCGAACACCGTCGGGCGCCCCTGCGGATCATTGTGGGTGGTCAGAAGGCCGACGGGCTTGTGATAGCGCCAGACCCGCGTCGACTGGGCCGAGCCGATCGGCTTGCCGTCCACAGTGATCTTGTCCTCGCGGGTGACCAGGGTCGCGGGCGTGTCCAGGATGCGCCCGTTCACCGCCACGCGGCCCAGGCCGATCAGCCGCTCGACCTCGCGGCGCGAGGCGTAGCCGGCGCGGGCCATGACCTTGGCGATGCGTTCCTGGCGCAGCGGGGCTTCGGCCTTGGCGTCCGGCTTGGCGCCCTTGGGACCGACGCCCCTGGGACCGGCGCCCTTGGGGCCAGCGGCCCTGGATCCACCCGCCTTGTCGCGCGGGCCGGCCGTGCCGCCGGGGCGCTTGTCGAAGCCGGGTTTGCCCGAAGCATCGCGGGCCGGGGGGGCCCCTGCGCCTTGACGCGGGCGGGGCTTCTTGTCGTTGTCGGAGGTATGACGGACCATCAGCGGTTCATGCGCATGGCGCTCGATCTGGCGCAAGCCGCAGCCGACGCGGGCGAGGCCCCGATCGGCGCCCTCATCGTCGATCCGGCGACCGGCGAGGTGGTGGCCGAGGGCTCGAACGCCCCGATCCGCGACCACGATCCGACGGCGCACGCCGAGATCGTGGCCATCCGGCGGGCCGCCGCGAAGCTGGGCAACTACCGGCTCACGGGGCTGACACTGTATGTGACGCTTGAACCCTGTCCCATGTGCGCCGGCGCCATCAGCCATGCGCGGCTGGGGCGGGTGGTCTTCGGCGCCGAGGACGCCAAGGGCGGCGGGGTCCTCCACGGGGCCCGCGTGTTCGACCATCCCACCTGCCACTGGCGGCCCGAGATCGAGAGCGGGATGATGGCCGAGGAAAGCGCTGACCTCCTGCGCGGCTTCTTCCGCGCGCGGCGGGGAACGGCCAAACAAGCGTGACGTTACGCATCACGCCATGACCCTTACGCAAATGACGCTCTGCGCCGCCCTCGTCCTGACGCTTTCGGCCTGCGGACCCGACCCGTTCACCGCGCCGACCAGCGGCGACGAGGTCCAGCAACGCGCCCAGGAGGCCCAGACCGCCCGACGACGCACCGGCGCCGAGATTCAGGATCGCGCACTGAACCGCGTCATCCGCGCGGTCTACCTCTGCAACAACGGCGAGCGGCTGTCCGTGGACTTCGACAATCCGCGCGAGATGGCGACGGTGCGAAACTCCATCGGCGAGGCGGTGGACCTGCGCCAGGAACAGGCGGGCCGCGGCATCTGGTACCGGGCCTCGGGCTACGAGCTCCGCGGACAGGGCGTCATGGCCACCTGGACCGCCGATGGACGCGAGCCGACGGAATGCAGGGCGGTGGACTAGCGCGCGCCTTCCTCGATCAGGAAGGATCGTAGGGCGTCGCGATCCACGTCCTTCTGCACGAAGGCGTCGCCGACGGCGCGGGCCAGAATCAGCGTCAGACGCCCGCCCTCGGCCTTCTTGTCTCCCGCCATTCGCATCAGCAGAGCCTCGGCCGACACGTCGCCCGGGCCGTGCAGCCGGGTCGGCAGCCCCGCCGCCCTGAAGGCGGCTTCCGCCGCGCGTGCATCGTCGGGGCCGCAGAAGCCTTCTCTTGCGGAAAAGCGGAACGCCATCGCGCAGCCGATCGCCACCGCCTCCCCGTGGGTGAGGATCGTCTCGTCAAAGCCGAGCTCGGCCTCCAGCGCATGGCCGAAGGTATGGCCCAGGTTCAGGAGCGCGCGAACGCCGGCCTCCTTCTCGTCCTCCGAGACGACCGCCGCCTTGATCTCAACCGAGCGGACCACCGCCGGCTCCAGAGCCTCGGGATCGCCCGAGGCGCCCGACGCGCCCTCCCCCGCCAGCCAGTCGAAATAGGCGGCGTCC
>JBKBUS010000200.1:0-4322 GCA_046290035.1 Brevundimonas sp. | reverse complement strand
GAACACCGAACTGGCCTTCGCCTCGGTCGAGCGCATCATGCGCGACGTCAACGGCGGCTGGCTGATCCGCTACGTGCACTCCAACGGCGCGTCGATGTTCTTCATCGCCGTCTACATCCACATGCTGCGAGGCCTGTACTACGGCTCGTACAAGGCGCCGCGCGAGATGATCTGGATCGTCGGCTGCGTGATCTTCTTCCTGATGATCGCCACGGCCTTCCTCGGCTACGTCCTGCCCTGGGGTCAGATGTCGTTCCACGGCGCGGTCGTGATCACCAACCTGATCGGCTCGATCCCGGTGGTCGGCGGCCCGATCCTGACCTGGCTGCAGGGCGGCCCGGCGATCGACAACGCGACGCTCAACCGCTTCTTCTCGCTGCACTACCTGCTGCCGTTCGTCATCGCCGGCTGCGTCGTGCTGCACCTGTGGGCGCTCCACCACGCGGGTCAGAACAACCCGGTCGGCATCCTGATCCCCAAGGACCGCACGGCCAAGGACACGGTTCCGTTCCACCCATACTACACGGTCAAGGACGGCTTCGCCCTGATCCTGTTCCTGATGATGTTCGCGGTGTTCGTCTTCTTCCTGCCGAACGCGCTCGGTCACGCGGACAACTACATCCCGGCCAACCCGCTGGTGACGCCCGCGCACATCGTGCCGGAGTGGTACCTCCTGCCGTTCTACGCGATCCTGCGGGCCGTGCCGGACAAGTTCGGCGGCGTGGTCGCCATGTTCGGCGCCATCGCGGTGCTGTTCGTCCTGCCCTGGCTCGACACCTCGCGGGTGCGCTCGATGCGCTACCGCCCGACGATGCGGGTGTTCTTCTACATCTTCGTGGTCAACGCCTTCATCCTGGGCCTGTGCGGCGCCAAGCTGCCGGATGAGCCGGTGATCGGCGAGTTCTCCACCTTCATCCTGATCGACGGCGACCTGAACAGCTACCTGTGGCTGGGCCGGCTGGCGACGCTCTACTACTTCGCCTTCTTCGTGGTCATCATGCCGCTGGTGGGCCTGCGCGAGACGCCTCTGCCGATCCCGCAGTCGATCTCCGAGCCGGTGCTCAGCGGCCCCGCCGCCGTGCCCGCCGGCGCCGCGGCCCAGCCCGAGACGCGGGGCTGATCCTCATGACCATCTCCTTCGGAAAGAACCCCGCCGTGAAGTCGATCCTGATCCCGGTTCTCGCCGCCGCCGGCCTGGCGCTGGCCGCGCCCGCCGCCGAGGCCGCGGGCGCCGGCGCCAAGGAGCCGCGTCATGCGGGCTTCAGCTTCGAGGGGCCTTTCGGCACCTTCGACCAGGGCCAACTCCAGCGTGGCTACAAGGTCTATCGGGAAGTCTGCGCCTCGTGCCACTCGATGAACCTGCTCCACTTCCGCAACCTGGCGGCGGACGGCGGTCCGTTCTGGGATCCTCACGTCGAGAACCCGAACGAGAACCGCTTCGTGCGCGCCCTGGCGGCCGAGTTCGAGATCGCGGACATCGACTCCGAGACCGGCGAGCCGATCACCCGTCCGGGCACGCCGGCGGACCGCTTCCCGAACCCCTATCCGAACGCCACGGCCGCCGCGGCGGCGAACGGCGGCGCCGCGCCGCCGGACCTGTCGGTCATGGCCAAGGCTCGCCACGACGGCGCCAACTACATGTACTCGCTGCTGTCGGGGTATCAGGACGCGCCGGCCGGCCTGCGCATCGCGCCGGGTCAGTACTACAACCCCTATATGCCCGGCGATCTGACCCCCTTCTGGGAGGGGGATCCCGAGGAGGTGCCGTCGGGCGGCTTCATCGCCATGCCCCCGCCGCTCGCCGACGGCCAGGTGACCTACGACGACGACGCGCCGGAGACGGTCGATCAGTACTCCAAGGACGTCGCCGCCTTCATCGCCTGGGCCTCGGACCCCAAGGCGGTCGAGCGCAAGAAGACCGGCATGGCGGTGCTCGCCTATCTCGCCATCTTCGCCGGCCTGACCTACGCCAGCTACCGCCAGATCTGGAAGAACGTCGCCCACTGAGGCGCCGCCCCCGCCTGAACTGACAAAGCCCGCCGGATCGCTCCGGCGGGCTTTTTCGTAAAGGCCGTCGATGTCGACCTACAGACTGTCGACCATCACCAGCTCGGCGTCGGCCTTGGCCGTGATGACCAGTTCGGCCTCGTCCCTGATCGCGGCCCCGTCGCGCGCTTTCAGGACCGCGCCGTTGACCTCGACCTCGCCGACCGCGGGCACCAGATAGGCGCGGCGGCCCTGCTTGAGGGGATAGCGGATCGTCTCGCCGGCGTTCAGCGTGGCCCCCAGCACCCGGGCGTCGGCGTTGATGGGCAGGGCCTCGTCGGCCGCGTCGCCGGACGCCAGGACCTGGAACTTGCCGGTGCGGTCCGCCTTCGGGAACGGCTTGGCGCCCCACGACGGCTGGGCGCCGGGCCGGTCCGTCTCAATCCAGATTTGGAAGATGGTCGTCAGCTCATCCTCCAGATTGTACTCCGCGTGCCGCACGCCGGTCCCGGCGCTCATCACCTGCACGTCGCCGGCGCCGGTGCGGCCCTGGTTGCCCATGGAGTCCTGGTGGGTGATCGCGCCGGTGCGGACATAGGTGATGATCTCCATGTCCGCGTGCGGATGGGGCGGAAAGCCCGACTTGGCCGCGATTTCGTCGTCGTTCCAGACGCGCAGCCGGCCCCAGCCCATGCGCGACGGGTCATAGTAGTTGGCGAACGAGAAGTGGTGGCGGGCCTTCAGCCAGCCGTGGTCCGCGCCGCCGAGGCTGTTGAAGGGGCGAACGTCGATCATGTGTCACTCTCCCTGGAGGCGCTCAGGCCTCGTTTGGCGAGGATATAGGTAACAGTCGCTGTTGCGGAAGAGGGAGCGTTTGTCGCGGCCTCATCCGCCGATCAGCGCCAGCCATTCGTCCTCGCTCAGAACCGCCACGCCGTGCTTCTGGGCGTCCGCCAGCTTGGAGCCCGCGCCGGGGCCGGCCACCACATAGTCCGTCTTCTTCGACACCGAGCCCGACACCTTCGCGCCCAGGCTCTCGGCCCGCGCCTTCGCCTCGTCGCGGGTGAACCGCTCCAGACTGCCGGTGAAGACCACGGTCTTGCCGGCCACCGGGGTGTCGGTCTTGGGGCGTTCGGCGGCCTGGATGGAGTCGAGCTGCCCGACCAGCGCCTCGACCACCGCCCGATTGTGCGGCTCGTGGAAGAACTCGGCGACGGCCCGCGCCGCCACCGGCCCGACGCCCGAGACCCCAGCGATGCGGCCGAGCGTCTCCGAGGGTCCCTCATGCCGCGCGATCGCCGCCAGTCGCCGGACGCCCGCCCAGTCCTCGGCCAGAAGGGCCAGCGCGCGGCGGGCGGGGGAGGCCAGGCCGGGGAACGCCAGCGACAGCTTCTGGTCCATCGGCGCCTCGGGCCAGGGATCGGCCTGCGGCGGCTCGGCCTCGGCCAGCATCGCCAGCACCCGGGCCGAGACGCCGTGGCTCTCGGCCAGCCGCGTCCACTCCGGCGAGGGGATCCCAGCCGCCGCTTCTCGTCCTGCCGCCTCGAAGGCCGGCCACGTCCCGAACTCGCGCGCCAGCAGCAGCGACGTCTGCTCCCCGATCTCGCGGATGCCCAGCGCGAAGATCAGGCGCTCCAGCGCAATGGTCCGCCGCGCCTCAATGCCGGCGAGCAGGTTGCGGACGCTGGTCTCGCCGTATCCGTCCTCGGCCCGCAGCGCCTCCAGCTTCGCCTCGTCCCGCGCCAGGCGGAAGATGTCGGCGGGCTCCCGGATCCAGCCGCGCTCGGAAAACGCGATCAGCTGCTTCTCGCCCAGCCCCTCGATGTCGAAGGCGCGCCGTCCCACGAAGTGCTTCAGCCGCTCCACGATCTGGGCGGGACAGATCAGCCCGCCGGTGCAGCGCCGCCGCGCCTCGCCCTCTTCGCGCACGGCTTCCGAGCCGCAGACCGGGCAGCGGGTGGGGAACACGAATGGCTCGGCCCCGGCCGGACGCCTGTCCGTGACGACGGAGACGATCTGCGGGATCACGTCGCCCGCGCGCTGCAGCACGACCGTGTCGCCGATCCTCACGTCCTTTCGCGCGATCTCGTCCTCGTTGTGCAGGGTGGCGTTCCTGACCACCACGCCGCCCACGGTGACGGGCGCCAGGCGCGCGACCGGGGTCAGGGAGCCCGTTCGCCCCACCTGGATGTCTATGCCCTCCAGCACCGTCGTCGCCTGCTGGGCCGGGAACTTGTGGGCGATGGCCCAGCGCGGGCTTCTGGCGACGAAGCCCAGCCGCTGCTGCCAGTCCAGCCGGTCGACTTTGTAGACGACCCCGTCGATGTCATAGCCGA
>JBKBUS010000199.1:0-4332 GCA_046290035.1 Brevundimonas sp. | reverse complement strand
TCCGAGGCTCCCGCGACGCCCAGCAGCGTCAGGCCGACAACAGTCAGCAGGATGGCGAGGAACACGCCGTTCAGCAGTGCGGCGGCCAGAATGCGACCCTCTCCGCCGCCCAGCTGCAGGCCTGCGGGACCGAGGCCCATGGCGCGCGCCTCAGCCAGACTGGACGTGATCCCGATCCGGACCAGCGCGCCCCAGGCGATCAGGATCGCCAGGGCCTGGAACAGCACCGCGACCCAAGCGGCCGAGCCCGGCAGCGGGGCCAGCGCCGGCAGCACGCCCGCCACGACGGCGAAGGTGATCGCGCCCCACGCCTCGCGATACATGCGCGGCATCGCCGACACGCCCGCAGATAGCGCCGCGCCGATATTCAGGCGCCGCCCGTCGGCGCGCCCGCTGGCCTTTCGTCGGGTCATGCCCCCTCCCGATCCGGCGCAATCCTTAACTCGCCGGGCCGGCGACGACCAGAGCGGTCGAGCATGTGGGCCGTGACGCGGCCGGGCGACGTGACTAGAAAGCCGCGATGAGCTCTCCCTCCCCCATCCACGTCATCGGCGGCGGCCTCGCCGGCTCGGAGGCCGCCTGGCAGATCGCCCAGGCCGGCGTCCCCGTCATCCTGCACGAGATGCGCCGCCCGGGCGTCAGGACCGACGCCCACCACACGGACGGTCTCGCCGAGTTGGTCTGCTCCAACTCGTTCCGCTCCGACGACTGGGAGTACAACGCCGTCGGCCTGCTCCATGCCGAGATGCGGCGGCTGGGCTCCGTCATCATGGCTTGCGGCGACGCCCATCAGGTGCCGGCAGGCGGGGCCCTGGCGGTGGACCGCGAGGGGTTCTCGGGGGCCGTGACCGAGCGCCTGCACGGCCATCCGCTGGTCACCGTCGTGCGCGAGGAGATCGCGGGCCTGCCGCCGCAGGAGTGGGACAGCGTCGTCGTCGCCACCGGCCCGCTCACCTCGCCGGCGCTGGCCGAAGCGATCCTGGAGCTGACGGGCGAGGAATCGCTCAGCTTCTTCGACGCCATCGCCCCCATCGTCCACGCCGACTCCATCGACTTCGACATCGCCTGGCGCCAGTCGCGTTACGACAAGGAAGGCCCCGGCGGCGACGCCGCCGCCTACGTCAACTGCCCGATGGACAAGGCGACCTACGACGCCTTCATCGACGCCCTCCTGTCTGGCCCCAAGGCCGAGTTCAAGGACTGGGAGAACGTCCCCTATTTCGACGGCTGCCTGCCCATCGAGGTCATGGCCGAGCGTGGGCGCGAGACCCTGCGCCACGGCCCCATGAAGCCCGTCGGCCTGACCGATCCGCGGAACCCCACCGTCAAGCCGCACGCCATCGTCCAGCTTCGCCAGGACAATGCGCTGGGCACGCTGTTCAACATGGTCGGTTTCCAGACCAAGCTGAAGCACGGGGCCCAGGCCGAGATTTTCCGCATGATCCCGGGGCTCCAGAACGCCCAGTTCGCGCGGCTGGGCGGCCTGCACCGCAACACCTTCCTGAACAGTCCCAAGCTGCTGGACCGCCAGCTGCGGCTGAAGGCCATGCCGCGCCTGCGGTTCGCCGGGCAGGTGACGGGGATCGAGGGCTACGTCGAGAGCGCGGCGATGGGGCTGGTCGCCGGACGCCTCGCCGCCGCCGAGCGGCTGGGCGCGCCTATCGAGGCGCCGCCGCCGGAGACCGCGCTGGGCGCCCTGATCGAGCACATCACCGGCGGGCACCTGGACGGCGCCAAGTTCCAGCCCATGAACGTCAACTATGGCCTCCTGCCGCCTCTGGAGGCCCCGCGCGTCGACGCGGAGGGCCGGCGCATTCCGCCCAAGGACCGGGGCCGCGCCAAGAAGCGGCTGATGAGCCTGCGCGCGCTGGACGCGCTGGACGCCTGGCGCGTCGGAACCTCCCCGGCGGCCGCGGCTTAGGGGCGGCATGTCGTTCTGCAGCCCGACCAACGCGGACGGAGCCCAGGTCGAGGTCGTGGCGACCGGCCCCGACGCCGACGGCGTTCAGGGCGCGGAGCTGCCGCTGGTCTGCGCCGTCAATCACGGTCTTGATCGGGAACGCGACGGGCGCACCACGGTGGTGGTGATGCAGCCCTTCGGCTACCGCCACGAGGCGTCCGGGCGGACCATCTGGGTGCCGGCCTCCTACGTCACGGACTTCGCCTCGATCCCGCGGGTCGGTCGCTGGCTGATCCCGCCGTTCGGCCGCCACGCCATCGCAGCGGTCGTGCACGACTGGCTGTACTCGGTCGGCGAGCCTGGACGGCGCGGCCATGCCGACGACGTGTTCCGCGAGGCCCTGGACACGCTGGGGGTGGACGTGGCCCGACGCAACATCATGCACGCGGCGGTGCGGAGTTTCGGCGAGGGCGGCTATGCGCGGGCGGCCGAGATGTGGCCGCGCTCCTTCATGGACTGGCGCACCGGCGCCCTCCTGCCGCCGCCGGCCCCGCGCGAGGCCTTCTTCGGCGACGGCGATCCGGACGTGCTGGCGGCGGTGAAGGCCCAGCGGCCGGTGAACTGCGGCTAAACCCGTCCCCTCAGGGACGCCCACACAAGCCGCAGACGCTTGATGGGCTCGGGCGCCTCCCGGTCCAGCAGGGCGGCATGGGCCACGGCGGGGAAGGCCTGGGCCGGCAATCGCCGCAGGGCGCGGTTGGCCTCGGGGCGCAGCGCCCGCGCCTCGTCGAGACGGCCGGTCTGGATCAGGCCCCATAGCCGGCCGGCCGACGCGGCCGCCGTCGGCTCGGCGGGGCCGAGCAGGCGCGCCGCCACCACCCCCGGACCGACGAACAGCGCCTCCAGATCGTGCGGGCGCCCGTGCGCGCGGTCGACATGCGCCTCGATCAGCGCGTCGAAGGCCGACCGCCGCAGTCCAGCCCTGACGACGGCGCCGGACAGCGCCTCCAGCACCGGATGGCCCTTGCGGGGATCGCCCGCAAACACGCCGTCCATCTGGTCCGCCCACCACGTGAAGCGCATCTCCGCCAGCAGCGGCTGCGACACCTTGGTCGGGATCGTTCCCAGTTCAACCTCGAAGGCGTAGAGCGCGATCAGGTCCGCGCGCAGGCCGGCGTCGCCGACGAACCGGCTGGACAGCCAGCGGTCCGGATCGGCCGCGCGAACCTGGGCGTCCAGATCAGCCAAACAGCGTCTGGTACATGGCCATGCTCGTCAGCATCGGCAGGCTGAGGAGCAGGTTGGTGCGGCTGCCGAGCATGGCGACGCGCGCGGCCTTGGCCTTCTTGTCGTCGTCCACCTGCACGATGCCCAGCGCGCGCTTCTGGTTCGGCCAGATGATGCCCCAGACGTTCAGGAACATGACGATCGCCAGCCAGACGCCGACGCCCAGAAGGGTGAAGCCGCGATCCTCGGGACCATAGCCCGCGGCGAAGCCGAAGCTCAGCGTCTCGGCCGCATAGGCGTGGCCGCGCGCCGCCATGAGCGCCAGACCCGCCACCACCGTCGCCAGCGCCGACCAGCGGAACCAGAACAGGGCCTCGGGCGCGATGTATTTCGACACCGCCGGCTTCAGGTCGCCGGGGATGTTCGGCATCACCCGGATCTGCACGAAGTTGAAGTAGTAGAGCAGCCCGATCCACAGAATGCCGAAGACCACGTGGCTCCAGCGGAACACCGCCTGCCAGAACTGGCCGTCGTAGCTGCCGTAGACCGAGCCGAAGGCGAAGATCATCACCCCCGCCAGCAGCAGGCTGAGGATCAGGGTGTTCCTGAAGTTCGAAAGCAGTCCGGCCATGTCGCCCCTCCCGTGACGTGATGGGACGCGTGTAACGCCGTTCGTGGCGATGGAGAAGCGCTGGCTGCGCCTCAGTCCTCCTTCATCCGCTTCTTGCGGAAGGACGGGTTCAGCACCTGCTTGCGCAGCCGGATCGACTTGGGCGTCACCTCGACCAGCTCGTCGCTTTCGATGTAGGCGATGGCCTGCTCCAGGCTCATGCGCTTGGGCGGCGTCAGGCGCACGGCCTCGTCCTTGCCCGAGGCGCGCACGTTGGTCAGCTGCTTGCCCTTGATCGGGTTGACGTCCAGGTCGTCGGAGCGGCTGTTCTCGCCGATGATCATGCCTTGGTAGGTCTTCTCGCCGGCGCCGACGAACATGACGCCGCGCTCCTCCAGGTTCCAGAGCGCATAGGCCGCGGTCTCGCCGTCGGAGTTGGAGACGAGCACGCCCTTCGGCCGACCCTCGATCGGCCCCTTGTGCGGCTCATAGTGGCTGAACACGCGGTTCAGCACGCCGGTGCCGCGCGTGTCGGTCAGGAACTCGCCCTGGTAGCCGATCAGGGCGCGCGACGGGCAGGCCAGCTGGATGCGAG
>JBKBUS010000198.1:0-4357 GCA_046290035.1 Brevundimonas sp. | reverse complement strand
TTCGTGCTGTTCGGCCTTCGCTGGATCGCCGGCGTGAAGGTCGAGGTGAGGGGGCTGGAGCACCGGCCGCGCGGGGCCGCGCTCGTGGCGTCGAAGCATCAGGGCATGCTGGACGTTGTGGCGCTGCTGGCGCTGCTGCCCGACGCCTGTTTCGTGCTGAAGAAAGAGCTGATGCCGCTGCCCTTCTTCGGCTGGTTCGCCTGGAAGACGCGGATGATCGCGGTGGACCGCTCCGGCCACGCCAAGGCGTTGAAGGACATGGCGCGCCAGGCCCGCGCCCGGCTCGCCGACGGTCGCCAGATCGTCATCTTCCCGGAGGGCACCCGCACCGAGCCGGGCCAGCCGGCGGACTACAAGCCGGGCGTGGCGGCCATCTATCGCGATCTTGACGGCCCCTGCTGGCCTGTCGCCACCAACTCCGGCCTCCACTGGCCGGCGCACGGCTTCATGCGCCGTCCGGGGACGGTGGTGTTCGAGTTCCTCCCCCCCATCGAGGCCGGGCTCAAGCGCGCGGAGTTCATGACGCGGCTGGAGCGATCGATCGAGACCGCCTCGACGCGGCTTCTGCCCGCGCCTTGACTTCGCCGTCATTGAGGCCCATCTGCCGCACCGTCGCACTCTCGCGACATTCGGCGTGCTCCAGCGCGTGTGGGTTTTCGGCTCTGTCGCGAACCGCTCTGTAGAAGCCGCCGGGTCCTCAAGCTCCATCTGTCGCCCGGACACGCGGGGCGGCGCCCGAAACTGGCCTCGACATCCGGGGCCAAGGCGGCGCGCGGCCCATGAGACCTGTCCGGTCTCGCCTGCGCCCCGTCGCACGCGAAAGACGATCGACCCAGTGTCAGACATCAAGACTCCGCCCCAAGGCTTTGAAAGCATGGGCCTGAACCCGCTCCTTCTTCAGGCCCTTAAGGCCGAAGGCTACGAGCGGCCCACCCCGATCCAGACCCAGGCCATCCCTCAGGTGATGACCGGCAAGGATCTGCTCGGCATCGCCCAGACGGGCACCGGCAAGACCGCCGCGTTCGCCCTGCCGATCCTGCACCGGCTGGCGGCCAACCGCGTCGCGCCGACGCCGCGCACCACCCGCTGCCTGATCCTGTCGCCGACGCGCGAGCTGGCCAGCCAGATCGCCGAGAGCTTCAAGGCCTACGGCAGCCACCTCGGCTTCCGCGTCGCCGTGATCTTCGGCGGCGTCAGCTATGGTCCGCAGATCCGCGCCCTGCAACAGGGTCTGGACGTGCTGGTCGCCGCCCCCGGCCGCCTGTTGGACCACGTGCAACAGAAGAACGTCGACCTGTCCGCGACCGAGATTTTCGTCCTCGACGAGGCCGACCAGATGCTGGACCTCGGCTTCATCAAGCCGATCCGTCAGGTCACCTCGCGCCTGCCCGCGCGTCGCCAGAACCTGTTCTTCTCGGCCACCATGCCGACCGAGATCGGCAAGCTCGCCGGCGAGCTCCTGAAGGACCCGGTCAAGGTTCAGGTCACGCCCCAGTCCACCACCGTCGAGCGCATCAAGCAGTCGGTCGTGTGGGTGGAGCAGGGTCGCAAGCGCGCCCTGCTGCAGGAGCTGTTCGCCGACGACGCCTTCAACCGCGTTCTGGTCTTCACCAAGACCAAGCACGGCGCCGACAAGGTCGCGGCCTATCTCGAAGCCGGCGGCGTCGGCGCGGGCGCCATCCACGGCAACAAGAGCCAGTCCCAGCGCGAGCGGACCCTGGCGGCCTTCAAGGCCGGCAAGCTCCGGGTGCTGGTCGCCACCGACATCGCCGCGCGCGGCATCGACATCGACGGCGTGACCCACGTCGTGAACTATGAGCTGCCCTATGTGCCCGAGGCCTATGTGCACCGCATCGGGCGGACGGCCCGGGCGGGCGCGGACGGCACCGCGATCAGCTTCGTCGCCGGCGACGAGATGAAGCTGCTGAAGGACATCGAGAAGGTCACGCGCCAGAAGATCCCCGCCACGGACCGTCGCAACGACGCCGAGCTGGGCCGCCTGGACGCCGCCATCATGGCGGCGGGCGTCGGCAAGAAGCCGACGTTGCCGGAAGCGGAGATCAAGCCGCGCGGCGAGGACGGTCCGGGGCGCAAGCGCCGTCGCGGTCAGCGCCCGTCGAACGGAGGCCAGCCGCACCGTCCGAGGAAGGGCGAGCGGCGCGATCGAGGCCCGTCGACGCCGTCGAACTACGATCCGATGGCCGGCGAGCGCGCCAAGACCAACGCGGCGGGCGAGCCGGCTCCGGTCGCCAGGCTGAAGCGCCGTCGTCGCCCGTCGAACGGCGGCAAGGGCTGGGGCGAGAAGAAGGGCTGAGTCAGCCCTCGTCCAGCCTCGCCGCCACCTCCAGCACGTCGGCCCAGGCGGCCGCCTTGGCCTGGGGCTGGCGCAGCAGGAAGGCGGGGTGGAGGGTCGTCATCACCGGCGCCTCGATCACCCCGTCCGGCCCGCCCTCGGGCAAGCGCCAGTCGCGCCAGCGCCCGCGCAGCTTCATCACCCCGTCGTCGGTCTTCAGCACCGATCGCGCCGCCGCCGCGCCGAGCAACAACACTGCGCGGGGCCGCACCAGGGCGAAGGTCCGCTCGACGAACGGCGCGCACACCCGCTGTTCGTCTGGTGAAGGCGTGCGGTTGCCCGGCGGTCGCCAGAAGACGGTGTTGGTGATGAGCACCTGATCCTTCAGGCCCGCCGCCTCCAGCATCAGGTCCAGCAACTTTCCGGCGCGGCCGACGAACGGCAGCCCCTGCGCGTCCTCCTCGGCGCCCGGCCCCTCGCCGATCAGCAGAAGGGGCGCGTCCGGCCGGCCGCGCGCGAACACCGCCTGCCGCGCGCCCATCAGCTTGAGCGGACAACCGTCGAACCCGGCGATGGCGGCCTTCAGGGCTTCGAGATCGTCACAGGCCGCCGCCAGCCGGCGCGCCTCGGCCACCGCCTCGTCGGCGTCTGGCGTTCCGGCCGCGGCGATCGTCGCCACGGGCGCTGGCCTCGCGGTGACCGGCGCGGGCGGCGGGGGCGCGATCTGGATCGTGCGATCGACGGGGGCGTCGTCATAGGCCGCCTCGACCCCGGCGTCGGCCCAGAAGGCGAGAAACGCCTCCAGCGCCTGGGCCTCCTGAGGCGAAATGTCGGCGGGTGCGTTCATCGTCAGGACCGGGATAGTCCTTGACCGCCCCGGCGTCACCTCCCGATAAGCGGGTCAAAGACCCTTCAATAAGCGAGGATACGTCCGACGTGGCCGAACAAGCGATCGAGGGCGGCGCCGCCGACGCCCGTCAGGAAGCCATCCTGGACAACCTGCCGCCGCTGGAGGCGCTGCAGGGCGTCGAGCGCGAGGTCATGGAGTACGACGTCGTCATCGTCGGGGCCGGCCCGGCCGGTCTCGCCGCCGCCATCCGCCTGAAGCAGCGCGCGGAGAAGGAAGGTCGCGAGATCTCCGTCGCGGTGCTCGAGAAGGGCTCCGAGGTCGGGGCGCACATCCTCTCGGGCGCTGTGATCGACCCGACGGGCCTGACCCAGCTGTTCCCGGACTGGAAGGAGCGCGGCGCGCCGCTGGACACGCCGGTGACCGAGGACAAGTTCCTGGTGCTGGGACCCCACGGCCAGCTCGACATCAGCTGGCTGCCGCAACCGGCCTACATGAAGAACCACGGCTGCTACGCCGGCTCCCTGGGCAACCTGTGCCGCTGGCTGGCCGAGCAGGCCGAGGCGCTGGGCGTTGAGATCTATCCCGGCATGGCCGCCAGCCACGTCGTCTGGGACGAACCGTCGGGCCGGGTGAAGGGCGTCATCGCCGGCGTCTTCGGCATCGACCGCGAGGGCAAGCCGACCGACGACTTCCAGCCGGGCATCGAGCTGAACGGCAAGTACGTCTTCATCGCCGAGGGCGTGCGCGGGTCGCTGGCCAAGACCATTATCTCGCGCCACAAGCTGAGCGACGGTCGCGACCACCAGAAGTACGGCATCGGCGTCAAGGAGCTCTGGCAGGTCCCGGCCGACAAGCACCGGCCCGGCTATGTCCAGCACACCCTGGGCTGGCCGCTCGACGACAAGACCGGCGGCGGCTCGTGGATGTACCACTTCGGCGACCGCTACGTGTCGATCGGGTTCGTGGTGCACCTGAACTACAAGAACCCGCATCTGTCGCCGTTCGACGAGTTCCAGCGGTTCAAGCACCATCCGGCCATCGCCGAGCATCTGGAGGGCGGCGAGCGCATCTCCTACGGCGCCCGCGCCATCGTCGAGGGCGGCTTTCAGTCGGTGCCGAAGCTGGCGTTTCCGGGCGGCGTGCTGCTCGGCTGCTCGGCCGGCCTGGTGAACGTCCCCCGCATCAAGGGCAGCCACAACGCGGTGAAGTCGGGC
>JBKBUS010000197.1:0-4361 GCA_046290035.1 Brevundimonas sp. | reverse complement strand
GCGCTCTTCGCGCCGGCGCTCCCAGCGCTCGCGGCGGCTTTCGCGGCGTCCACCCTCGCGGGGCTCGCCCTCGGCGCGGGGTTCGCGGGGTTCGCGCGGCTCGCGGCCGTCCTCACCCTCCTGGGCGGCGGGCTGGCGGTCCTGCCGCTCCTGCCGCTCCTGGCGTTCCTGCTGCTGGCGCTGACGCGCTTCCTCGGCCTGCTGGGCGGCGAGGAAGGCGGCGGCCTGGGCGCCGCTCTCGTCCTCGAAGTCGATGTCGAAGCCCTGGCTGGACAGCTCGCGCTGGGCGATCTCGGCCACGGGCCGCTGCGGCTGCAGGGCGCGCAGGACGCGGAAGTAATGCTCGGCGTGCTGGAGGAAGTTCTCGGCCAGCACCCGGTCGCCCGAGGAGGCGGCGTCGCGCGCCAGCTGCATGTAGCGCTCATAGACGGTCTGGGCGTTGCCCCGGACCTTCATGTTCTCTGGGCCTTGCGAATCCCACGACCGGTTCGGGTTGGCGTTGTTGCCGCCGCCCCCGCCCGGCTTGCGGTTACGACCGCGCTGCCGCTTCATGCCCTTGAAATCTCTCATGTGACGCCACCGTGTCGGGGAGCCTGGAACCGTGGACCGATAAGGTCCCGTTCCCGCCTGGTTCGCTGTTCCGCTTCGCTCGGGGCCAATCCCCGGTGTCGATGTGCTCGGAAAACCTGTGTCGCCCGCGTGGTGCGCCAGCCCGAGAGCCGGTCGGCCGTCACGCGTCCCAGTCGCCTTGAAGGCGAGCCAAGCGGCCCGTTCCGGATGCGTTTGGGTGGGAGACGACGCCAGACTTAGCGCGCGCCGCGCCGCTTTGAAAGGGGGGGCGTGGGAAAAGGCGTCGCAGATCGAAAGTGAGATTGATTTGCAATGCGACCAGGTCTAAGGCGCTGCGTCTCATTCGCAACAGAGATGTCGATGCTCCTCCCCCTCGCACTCGCCGCCGCCACGATCCAGGACCCCCAGGCCACGGAGGTCGCGGAGGTCGTCGTCACGGCGCCCCAGTACGTGTCGACCGTCGGCCGGTCGGCGACCAAGTCCGAGGCGCCCCTGATCGAGACGCCGCAGTCGATCAGCGTCATCTCGCGCGACCAGATCGAGCTGCTGGGCTGGACCAGCCTGATGCAGGCGGTGCGCTACACCTCGGGCATCACGTCCGAAAACTATGGTCCGGACGAGCGCTACGACTGGCTGACGCTGCGGGGCTTCAACCCGGTGCAGTACATCGACGGCCTTCAGGCGCCGGTGGGGTCGGTGTCGAACATCGGCACGGATCTGTACGGCGTCGAATCGGTCGAGGTGCTGAAGGGCCCGTCGTCGGTGCTGTATGGGCAGACCCCGCCGGGCGGGCTCGTGAACCTGACCAGTCGCCGGCCGCAGCGCCTGTTCGGCGGCGAGGTCGAGGTGCTGGCCGGCAACCAGTCCCAGCTGCAGCTGGCGGGCGACGTCACCGGACCGATCACCGAACGGGTGTCAGGCCGCCTCACCGCCCTGGTGCGGGATCGGGAGACCCAGCTGACCGGCGTGGAGTCCGAGCGCACCTACATCGCGCCCGCCGCGACCGTCGCCCTGTCCGACCGGACCGAGCTGACGCTGCTCGGCTACTGGCAGAAGGATCTGGTGACCGGCGACGGCGGCGGCTTCCTGCCGGCGCAAGGGGTGGTGTCGCCCAACCCCCTGGGCGAGGTCCCGACCAGCACCAACCTGGGCGAGCCTGACTTCAATCGTTTCGACCGGGAGCAGTCGGGCTACGGCTACGACTTCCGCCACGCCTTTTCGGATGCGTGGTCGTTCCAGCAGAACCTCAAGGTCTTCGCCAACGAGGCCTATCAGACCGGGCCCTACGGCACGGGTCTGCTGGACGCGAACGCCGACGGCGTGCCGGACGACTATCGCACCGTGACCCGCTCCCAGTTCGCCTTTCTCGAGGATGTCGACTCCCTCGCCGTCGACAGCCGCGTCGCCGGCCGGTTCGTCACGGGCGGCCTGCGCCATGAGGTGCTGATCGGGCTGGACTATCGCGACACTGACAACCGTCAGGCCTCCTACTTCGGCGCCGCCCCGTCGATCGACCTGTTCGACCCGCAGTATGGCGCTCCGATCGTCGAGGGGCCGCTGTTCACCTTCCTGGACCAGATCCAGACCCAGACGGGCCTTTACGTCCAGGATCAGATCCGCGCCGGCGGCTGGGTGGCGACCCTGGGGCTGCGGCAGGACTGGCTAGAGGTCGACGACCGCCTCGGCACCGCCGACAGCGAGAACGACAAGCTGACCGGCCGCATCGGCCTGAACTACGTCTTCGCCAACGGCGTCGCGCCCTACGTCGCCTACGCCACCTCGTTCCAGCCGGTGGCGGGGGCCGACTTCGATGGAAACCTGTTCCAGCCGTCGGAGGGCGAGCAGTGGGAGGCCGGGGTCAAGTACGACGGCCGGAACCTGGGGCCGAACATCGACCTCTTCGCCAGCGCCGCCGTCTATGCGCTGACCCAGACCAACGTGCTGACGCCCGACCCCGTGCCCGGCCGACCCTTCTTCAACGTCCAGACCGGCGAGGTCGAGGTGAAGGGGCTGGAGCTCGAGGCGACCGCCCGCATCGATGATCGCATCAGCCTGAACGCCGCCTACGCCTATACGGACTCGGAGGTGACCCGCTCGAACGGACCGGACCTCGGCAAGCAGCTGACGGTGACGCCGGAGCACAAGGCGTCGGTATTCGCCGACTACACCTTCCAGACCGGCCCGCTCGCCGGCCTCGGCGCGGGTCTGGGCGTCCGCTACATGGGCGAAAGCTTCGGCGACGGCGCCAACCAGTGGCGCACGCCCAGCCACACCCTGTGGGATGCGGTGGTGCACTACGACTTCGACGACTGGCGGGTGCGGGCCACGGCCTCCAACCTGTTCGACCAGACCTACCTGTCGCGCTGCACCTCTTCGGTTCAGTGCTTCTACGGCTCGCGCGGCCTTTACGCCGTCAGCCTGACGCGCCGGTTCTGATGGCGGGGGCGAGGGCCCGGTTCGATCTTCGCGCGGCGGCCCGTCCGGTCCACCGCTACGTCGGGCTGGCGCTCGCGCTGTTCCTGGTGCTGTCGGGCCTGACCGGCTCGATCCTGGTGTTTCAGCGCGAGGTCGATCAGGCGCTGAACCCGCACCTGTGGCGCGTCTCCGCAGACGCGCCGAGGCTGACGCCGGATCAGATCGCGGCGCGCATCAGCGCCTGGGACCCCCGCGTGCAGGCCCGCTGGATCCCGATCGAGGGTCACGTCGCCCCCGACGTCTGGGTGGACCCGCGCATCGATCCGGCGACGGGCGCGCCCTACCCCGTCGGCTTCAACCAGGTGTTCGTCGATCCGGTCAGCGGCGAGATCAACGGCGCGCGCGCCTATGGTCCGTTCGTCCTGTCGACCGAGGCCTTCATCCCCTGGCTGGACATGTTCCACCGCACCCTGACGATCCCGGGCATGTGGGGCACGTGGCTGATGGGGCTGGTGGCGCTGGTCTGGGCGTTCGACTGTTTCGTGGGCGCGTATCTGACCCTGCCGAAGGGCGGGCCGTTCTGGCGCAAGTGGGCGCCGGCCTGGGGGATCAAGCGCGGCGCCTCGGCCGCCCGCCTGACGCTGGACTGGCACCGGGCCGCGGGGCTTTGGCTGTGGGGCGTGCTGCTGATCCTCGCGGTCAGCGGGGTGTCCTTCAACCTGGAGCACGAGGTGTTCGAGCCCGTGGTGTCGATGGTGTCGCCGATCGCGGAAAACCGTTTCGAGCACGCGCCTATGGACTTCGCCAATCCGAGGACGCCCGCCTTCGGCTTCGACGCCGCGATCGAGCGCGCGAGACTGGCGGGCGGGATCCCGGAGACGGCCTCCAGTTCGGGCCTCTACTATGCGCCCGAGATCGGCGGCTACGGCGTGGCGTTCGGCGACGCCTGGGCGGCGGGCATGGGGCCGACCTGGGTCTACATCGATGGAACCACCGGCGCGCTGATCGAGAAGGTCGTGCCGGGGCAGGGGAACGGCGGCACCGTCTTCGCCCAGGCCCAGCTGCCCCTGCACAGCGGCCGCATCCTGGGCCTGCCCGGCCGGCTGATCATCTTCGTCGCCGGGATCGCGACGGCGATGCTGTCGATCACCGGCGTGGCGCTGTGGGCGCGTCGCCGCATCGCGACGCTGAAGGCGGAACGGCGTCGCCGCGCCTACGAGGCCCTGCCGCAGGCCGCCGAATAGGCGTCAGCGGGTCACCGTGTCCGGCCGCATCGGCGCCAGCTTGGCGAGGAAGCGGTTCTGCTGGCGGAACGGCACGCCCTGGTCGCGCATCGCCGCCTGCAGGTGCTCGACCAGGATGGCGAAGTCCGACGC
>JBKBUS010000196.1:2354-4367 GCA_046290035.1 Brevundimonas sp. | reverse complement strand
ATCTGGAGAAGGCCACGAACGACGTCCGCAACGCCATCGCCGGCATCCGTCAGAACCTGCCCGCGGACGTGCAGGAGCCGATCGTTCAGCGGATCGAGTTCACCCAGTTCCCCATCGCCACCTATGTGGTGCGCGCGCCGGGAATGAACCCGGAGGAGCTCAGTTGGTTCGTCGACAACACCGTCGCCAAGCGCATGCTGTCGGTGGAGGGCGTCAGCCAGGTCAGCCGCGACGGCGGCGTCGCGCGCGAGATCCGCATCAAGCTGGATCCCGAGAAGCTGGCCGCCCAGGGCGTCAGCGCGGCGGCCGTCTCCAATCAGCTGCGGGCGCAGAACATCAACCTGCCCGGCGGTCGCGGCGAGATCGGCGGCGAGGAGCAGGCGATCCGGACGCTGGGCTCGGCCCCCTCGGTCGAGGCGCTGCGCGAGACCCTGATCCCGGTCGGCGCCCGCTCCGTGCGCCTGGGCGACCTCGGCGAGGTCACCGACGAATGGTCCGAGCCGCGCGGCCGCGCCCGGTTCAACGGGCAGGAGGTCGTCGGCTTCTCGATCAGCCGCTCCAAGGGCTCGTCCGAACTAGACGTCTATGAGACCACCAAGGAGGAGATCGCCCGGCTGGACGCGGAGAGGGACGACCTCACCATCGAGGAGGTCACCAACACCACCCAGGACGTGATCAACAACTTCCACGCTTCGGTCGAGGCCCTCCTGCTGGGGGCGGGCCTGGCGGTGATCGTGGTGTTCGTCTTCCTGCGGGACTGGCGCGCCACCTTCATCGCGGCGGTCGCCATGCCGCTGTCCCTGATCCCGACCTTCCTGATCATGGACCTGACGGGGCAGTCGCTGAACGTGGTGACGCTGCTGGCCCTGTCGTTGACGATCGGCATCCTGGTCGACGACGCGATCGTGGAGATCGAGAACATCGTCCGGCACATCCGGGACGGGAAAGCGCCCTATCCCGCCGCCATCGAGGCCGCCGACGAGATCGGCCTGGCGGTCATCGCCACCACCGCCACCCTGATCGCCGTGTTCGCGCCGACGGGCTTCATGCCCGGCGTGGTCGGGCAGTTCTTCAAGAGCTTCGCCATCGCGGCGTGCGTCAGCGTCTTCTTCTCGCTGGTCGTGGCCCGGACCCTGACCCCGCTGATGGGCGCCTACATGCTGAAGGCGAACCAGGGCAAGGAGCACGCCGACCCCGCCTGGATGACGCGCTATCTGAAGATCCTGGACTGGTCGCTGGGCGACGCGGGGCGGGACGCGACCGCGCCCAAGCCCCGCCGGTCGCTGCGCCAGCGCGCGATGGGCCGGGTGCGGGACCACCGGGTATGGGTGATGGCGGGCGGCTCGCTGTTCTTCGCCGGTTCGCTGGTGCTGGCGGCCATGCTGCCGTTCGAGTTCATCCCGGCGGAGGACGTGTCGCGCTCCAACATCTCGGTGCAGCTGCCGCCCGGCTCGACCCTGGCGGAGACGGACGCGGTGGTTCAGCGGGTCAACGCCGCGCTGCTGGAGCGGCCCGAGGTGCGTTCGGTCTACGCCTCGATCGGCTCGGCGACGACCAGCTTCGGCCCCGGCGGCGGTTCCAGCGCGGGCGAGGTCCGTCGCGCCTCGATCACCGTCAATCTCGTCAAGAAGAGCGAGCGCGACATCCGCCAACAGGCGTTCGAGCAGGAGATGGGGCCGCTGCTGCGGGCCATCCCCGGCGCCCGCGTCCAGTTCGGTCAGGAAGGCGGCGGCGGAGGCCTGGTCTCCATCGCCCTCGTCGGGGACGACCCGGAGCAGCTGCAGGAGACGGCGGCGGCCGTCGAGCGCGAGATGCGGGGCGTGCCGGGCCTGACCAACGTCATCTCCTCGGCGGCCCTGGTCCGGCCTGAAATCCTGATCACGCCCAAGCCCGACGTAGGCGCGCTTCAGGGCGTGTCGAACGCCGACATCAGTTCGGTGGCGCGGGGCGGCCCCCCGGCGGCGGCCGCGCCCAGGCCGCCCCCCGGGAAACACCGCGCGCCGCCGACACCCG
>JBKBUS010000196.1:0-2344 GCA_046290035.1 Brevundimonas sp. | reverse complement strand
TGATCACGCCCAAGGCCGACATCGCGGCCCTGCAGGGCGTCTCGACCCAGGACATCAGCCAGGTCGCGCGCGTCGCCACCCTGGGCGACGCGGATCAGCTGCTGCCCAAGTTCAACCTCGGCGACCGGCAGATCCCGATCCGCGTGATGCTGCGCGAACAGGCGCGTTCGGATCTGGCGCTTCTGGAGAACCTGCAGGTGCCGACCGCCTCAGGGGCCACCGTGCCGCTGAGCTCGGTCGCCGACATCAGCTTCGGGGCCGGCCCCAACCAGATCGATCGTCTGGACCGCCAGCGCGTCGCGCGGCTGACGGCCGAGCTGAACGGCATCACGCTGGGACAGGCGTCGCAGCGGGTGAACGAGCTGCCGGCGATGCAGAATCTTCCCGACGGCGTGCGTCAGGCGGTCTCCGGCGAGCTCGAGAATCTGCAGGAGACGGCGTCCGGCTTCATGTTCGCCATCGTGACCGGCATCCTGCTGATGTATGTCGTGCTGGTCCTGCTGTTCAAAAGCTTCTTCCACCCGATCACCATCCTGGCGGCCCTGCCCGTGTCGTTCGGCGGAGCGTTCTTTTTGCTGCTGGTGACGGGCAAGGCGCTGTCGATGCCGGCCCTGATCGGCATCATCATGCTGACCGGCATCGCGGCCAAGAACTCCATCCTGTTGGTCGACTATGCGATCATCGCCATGCAGCGCGGGATGAACCGGCGTGAGGCCATCATGGACGCCGCCCACAAGCGGGCGCGGCCGATCATCATGACGACCATGGCCATG
Organism: Brevundimonas sp.; assembly: GCA_046290035.1. GTDB lineage: Bacteria > Pseudomonadota > Alphaproteobacteria > Caulobacterales > Caulobacteraceae > Brevundimonas. The sequence goes on along the minus strand of JBKBUS010000196.1, from coordinate 1,571 downwards.
GGCCTGGGCATGCTGCCGATCGCGGTGGCGCTGGGCGAGGGCACCGAGTTCCGCAGCCCGATGGCCATCGCCGTGATCGGCGGTCTGATCACATCGACCGCCCTGTCGCTGGTCTTCGTCCCGGCGGCCTTCAGCCTGATCGACGGCCTGAAGGTCCGCATCGAGAAGCGCCTGCACCGCTTCACCCACGCCCAGCAAGCCGCCGAGACGCCGAAGCCGGCGGAATGAACCGTCGCCGAGCGCCGCTCTCGCAACGGGGCCTTAAGCATTAACGGCGATGGTCCGGGTCTCTCGTTCAGGGGCCCGGACCAGGCATGTTTCAGATCATCGGCATCGTCGTGCTGTTCGCCATGGTGTTCGGCGGCTACACCATCGCCGGCGGCAAGATGGGCGTCATCCTGCACTCCCTGCCCTACGAGATGATGATGATCGGCGGCGCCGCGATCGCCGCGCTGCTGATCTCCAACGCGCCTTCGACGCTGAAGGGCGTGGCGGCCGGCTTCGGCAAGGTCTTCGCCGGGCCGAAGTGGAAGAAGCAGGACTACAAGGACCTGCTGTCCCTGCTGTTCCAGCTGACCAAGACGATGAAGTCCAAGGGCGTGATCGCGCTGGAGAGCCACATCGAGAAGCCGGCCGAGAGCACCATCTTCCAGAAGTACCCCAAGGTGTTGAAGGACCACTTCGCCACCGACTTCATCTGCGACACCCTGCGCATGATGACCATGAACCTCGAGGACCCGCACCAGATCGAGGACGCCATGGAGAAGCAGCTGGAGAAGCACCACCACGAGGCGCTGGCCCCGGCGCATGCGCTTCAGAACATGGCCGACGCCCTGCCCGCGCTCGGCATCGTCGCGGCGGTGCTGGGCGTCATCAAGACCATGGCCGCGATCACCGAGCCGCCGGAAGTTCTGGGCGGCATGATCGGCGGCGCCCTGGTCGGCACCTTCCTGGGCGTGTTCCTGGCCTACGGCCTCGTCGGCCCCCTGGCGGCGCGGCTGAAGGAGATCATCGACGGCGACGCGGCCTACTACAAGATCATCCAGTCCGTGCTCGTGGCCCATCTGCACGGCAACGCGGCCCAGATCTCGGTGGAGATCGGGCGCGGCGACATCCCCTCCACGGCCCAGCCCAGCTTCGCCGAGATGGAGGAAGCGCTCCAGAACGCCCCGACGGACTCCTGATCGGAGCGCCCGATCACGGGCGATCACGAATTCAGGAACACTCCGGCCCGCCGAGGGTTCACGTGCCATCACGACCGCGTGCGCGTCGCCAAGGCGGCGTCCGGCATCGGGCCGCGCGGGATGATGGAGGACGCCCCCATGCGATTGACTGCGATCACCCTGGCCTCGGCCGCCGCCCTGGCCCTGGCCGCCTGCCAGCCGGCCGATGATTCCGCCCAGACCGAAAGCGCCATGACGGCCGAGGACAGCGCGGCGGACACCTACGCCACGCCGCCGGCCGCCGCCGACTCGGCGACGGCGCCCGCCGCCGACGGGACGATGGATCCGAACGCCACGACCCCGCCGACCGAGACGCCGCCGACCACCGACGGCGCGACGACCTCGGAC
>JBKBUS010000195.1:0-4370 GCA_046290035.1 Brevundimonas sp. | reverse complement strand
CGGGCATCATCCGGTCCGGCGACTACACGATGGAGCAGTTGGTTGAGGTGGCGCGCAAGCTGCGCGAGGAGCACGACTTTCGCGGCTACATCCACCTGAAGCTGATCCCGGAGGCTGATCCGAAGCTGATCGAGCTGGCGGGGCTCTACGCCGACCGTCTGTCGGCCAACATCGAGCTGCCGCGCGAGGAGGCGCTGGAGCGGTTCGCGCCGCAGAAGGACCTCCGCGTGATCAAGTCGGCCATGGGGCGCGTGCGGCTGAAGTCGCTGGAGGCGAAGCCGGAGAAGCGGGCGAAATCGAAGCCGTCCAAGTTCGCGCCCGCGGGGCAAAGCACCCAGCTGATCGTGGGCGCCGACGGCGCGCCGGATGCGGAGATCCTGGAGCGCAGCGCGTCTCTCTACTGCGGATACGGCCTGCGACGGGTCTACTACTCGGCGTTCAGCCCGATCCCGGACGCCAGCGCGGCCCTGCCGCTGTCGAAGCCGCCCCTGATGCGGGAACACCGGCTCTATCAGGCGGACTGGCTGATGCGGTTCTACGGCTTCTCGGCGCCGGAGATCGCCGAGGCCTCGCCCGGCGGCATGCTGGACCTTGCCATCGATCCCAAGCTGGCCTGGGCCCTGTCGCGGCGCGACCTGTTTCCGGTGGATGTCAACCGGGCGGACCGTGAGATGCTGCTCAGGGTGCCGGGGCTTGGCGTGAAGTCGGTCAACCGGATCCTTCAGGTGCGCCGCTTTCGCACCCTGCGGCTGGAGGACGTCGCCCGGCTGACGCGCTCGCTGGACAAGGTGCGGCCCTTCATATCGGCCCTCGACTGGACGCCGGGCGGGCTGACGGACGCAGTCGACCTGCGCGCGCGGATCGCGCCCGAGTCCGCGCCGGAGCAGTTGAGTCTGTTCTGATGCGACGCGTCGCCCTGGCTCACGAGACCGACTTCGAGGGCTGGCGTCAGGCGGCGCGCGGACTGCGCGCCGAAGGCGTCCATCCGGCCGAGGTCGGCTTCAGGATCGGAGCCGACGGCCAGGGCGGGCTGTTCGACGCTCCAGCCCCTGTCGTCGCGAGCCCGTCGCCGGCCTTCGCGACGCCTCGCGCCTTCGTGGAGCTGGCGAAGGACGTGGTGCTGCATCGTTCCCCGGACCGGTTCGATCTGCTGTATCGTCTCCTCTGGCGGTTGAAGGACGAGCCGGACCTGATGCGGGTGGCGTCCGACCGGGACGTCGCCGACGCGATCGAGCGGGCCAAGAACGTCTCTCGCGCCAGCCACAAGATGAAGGCCTTCGTCCGCTTCCGACGGGTCGAGGACGAAGATGCTGAGGCCTGGATCGCCTGGTTCGAACCGGCGCACCGGGTGCTGGAGAAGACCGCGCCCTTCTTCGTGCGGCGTTTCACCAATCTGCACTGGACGATCCTGACGCCAGACGGCGCGGCGCGCTGGGATGGCGAGGCGCTCGGCTTCGGGCCGCCCGCCACCGCCGACATGGCGCCTCAGGACGACGAGGTGGAGGACTTCTGGCGCACCTACTACGCCTCGACCTTCAATCCGGCGCGACTGAGGGTGAAGGCCATGCAGGGCGAAATGCCCAAGCGGTACTGGAAGAACCTGCCCGAGGCATCGCTCATTCCGGAACTGGTGGCTCGCTCCGAGGTTCGGACCCAAGCCATGGTCGCCGCCCCCGCGCCTCAACCCAATCCCAAGCTGGTTCGGGCGATCCCCGCGCCAGCGCGCGGGTCGGAGTCCGCCGAGCGGGTCCCCGACACCCTCGACGGGGTGGCCGCTGCGGTCCAGGCCTGTCGCCGCTGTCCCCTGTGGCGCGACGCGACCCAGGGCGTGCCGGGGGAGGGCCCCTCAGAGGCGCGCCTCATGATCGTCGGCGAGCAGCCGGGGGATCAGGAGGATCTGGCGGGGCGCGCATTCGTCGGGCCGGCGGGCAAAGTCCTGGACGCGGCTCTGCAAGAGGCGGGCGTGGACCGTCGCGACGTCTATGTCACCAACGCGGTCAAGCACTTCAAGCACGAGCCCACGGGCAAGCGGCGGCTGCACAAGACGCCGAACGCGGGCGAAGTGACGGCCTGCCGCTGGTGGCTGGATCACGAGCGACGTCTGGTGAAGCCACGGGTCGTGCTGGCGTTGGGCGCCACCGCCGGGCTCGCGGTGCTGGGCCGCAAACCTGCGGTGCAGAAGGAGCGCGGCGCGCCGGTTCGTCTTGAAGACGGCGGTCTGGTGGTGCTTACGGTCCACCCCTCTTTCCTTCTGCGCCTGCCCGACGCCGACGCCAGGGCGCGCGAGCGAGCCGCCTTCATCGAAGACTTGCGCCGCGCGAAGGCGTTGCTCGATTCTCCGGAGTGAGCTCGACCAACCTTGCGCTTTTCCGCTTGTGCGTCGCAAACAAGCGATAGGCAGAGGCGGAAGCGACGCTATGGTAGGGGGATGAGGCCAGCCGATTTCGAGATCGCGGACGCGGGCGCCGACGCCGTGCGCCTTCGCCTGATCGGCGACTGGACGACGGCTGGGCTCGGCCGCACCGCCGCGCGGCTGGACGCGGAGACGGCCGGGCGGGCCGTCGCCGAGGTCGACATCACCGATATGGGGCGTCTCGACACCACCGGGGCTCTGGTTCTGGTGCAGACCTCGCACTTCACCATTCCGCCGGACACCTGGACCGACCGTCCCGAGGCGGGGCGCATCTATGCGATGGTGGAGCGGCTGGAGCGCCAGAGCGCGCCGCCGCCGAAGCGGCCGGACGCCGTCACCCGCACCTTCGCGAAGATCGGGCACGGCGTGGTCGACGCGGGCCACGCGGCGCTGGTGTCGCGGGCGTTCCTCGGCCGTCTGATCGTGGCGGTCGGCCGAGCCGCCGCGCGACCCGACAAAATCCGTTGGCCCGCCTGGTTCAGTCAGGCCGACCGCGCGGGCCTGGACGCCCTTCCGATCGTGGTGGTGACCAGCTTCTTCATCGGGGCCGTCGTGGCCTTCCTCGGGGCGGACCTTCTGGCCGACTTCGGCGCGGCGGTGTTCACCGTGGAACTGATCGCCGTGGCAGTGCTGCGCGAGTTCGCCGTGGTAATTACGGCGGTGCTTCTGGCCGGTCGTTCCGCCTCGGCCTTCGCCGCCGAGGTGGGGGCGATGCGGATGAACCAGGAAGTCGACGCCATGGAGGTGATGGGGGTCAACCCCTTTCAGGCGCTGGTCATCCCCCGTCTGGCCGCGCTGCTGCTCATGCTGCCGCTCCTGACCTTTGCGGCCATGGTCGCAGGCCTGTTCGGCGGCATGCTGGTCTGCTGGAGCCAGCTCAACCTGGGGCCGGCCTTCTATCTCGATCGCATCGCGAACACGCCGGACGTGGCGAACCACCTCGTCGTGGGTCTGTCCAAGGCGCCGGTGTTCGCCCTCGTCGTGGCCGCCATCGGCTGTCGTCAGGGCATGGCGGTGGCGGGCGATGTGGAAAGCCTGGGCCAGCGGGTCACGGCGGCCGTGGTTCAGGCCATCTTCGCCATCATCTTCCTGGACGCCGTGTTCGCCCTGATGTTCCTGGAGCTGAACTATTGACCCGGGCGTCGCCAGAAGCTGCGCCCGAGGCGCTGATCGAGGTGCGCGGACTGCTCAGCCAGTTCGGGGAGCGCACCATCCATGAGGACCTGGACCTGGACGTGGTGCGCGGCGAGGTGCTGGGCGTCGTCGGCGGCTCCGGCACCGGCAAGACGGTGCTGCTCAACTCGATCCTCGGCCTCAAGGAGCCGGAAGGCGGGGTAGTCCGCGTCTTCGGGCATGATGTCTCGGACATGACGGCCGATCAGGCCGCCGAGGTCGAACGGCGATCCGGCGTCCTGTTCCAGGCCGGGGCCCTGTTTTCGTCCTTGAGCGTGCTGGAGAACGTCGCCTCGCCCCTGGTCGAGCATACGAAGCTGAGCCGCGCCCTGATCCGCGAGATCGCAGAGATGAAGATCGCCATGGTCGGCCTGAAGCCGGAATCGCACCACCTGAAGCCGGCGGAGCTGTCCGGCGGCATGAAGAAGCGGGTCGGGCTGGCGCGGGCCCTGGCGCTGGACCCGGACCTGCTGTTCCTGGACGAGCCGACAGCCGGTCTTGACCCTATCGGCGCCGCCGCCTTCGATGAGTTGATCCGGTCGTTGTCCGACGACCTCGGCTTGACGGTCTTCATGATCACTCACGACTTGGACAGCCTGTACGCCATCTGCGACAAGGTGGCGGTGCTGGCCGACAAGCGGGTCGTCGCCAAGGCGCCGGTCCAAGAACTCGAGACATCGGACCACCCCTGGATCCGGGAATACTTCCTGGGTCCCCGCGGCCGCGCCGCGCACAAGGCCGCCTGAGGAGCGCGGAGATGGAAAGAGACGCCCACTACGCCACC
>JBKBUS010000194.1:0-4378 GCA_046290035.1 Brevundimonas sp. | reverse complement strand
CACCGAGTTGTCGTTGCCGCTGTCGGCGACATCGAGCGAGTTGTCCGCATAGCTCGAGTTGTCGTTGCCGGAGTCGGCTGTGCGCGTCGAGTTGTCGGAGTTGTCGGCATAACTGGAATTGTCATTGCCGGAGTCGGCGACATTCGTCGAGTTGTCCGAGTTGTCAGCCCAGCTGGAGTTGTCGTTGCCGCTGTCGGCGGTGTTGGTCGAGCTGTTCGAGTTGTCGGCGTGGCTCGAGTTGTCGTTGCCCGAACCGGACGTCGAGCTGTCCGAATAGGTCGAGTTGTCGTTGCCGCTGTCGGCCACGGAGTTGTCGTTGCCGGAGTCCGTGTTGCCGGGATCCTGCGCGGCGGCGGGCAGGCCGCACGCGAGGAGCGCGGTGATCGCCACGGCCGAGGTCATGAGTCGGGTCTTCATCTGGTTCGCCTTCTTGGATGGAACGGGAAGGCTCCCCACGAGCCTCCGGCGCCACCAATCCGCCCAGGCGCGGAAATGTTCGAGCGTCGCCTTGGGCCCGTCAGCGGGCGGAAGGCGCAGCTGCAGCGAGCAGAAGTCGATCCGGGCCTATCAAATCCTTGAGGCTGGCCGGCGCTTTCGCCCGGCAGGGCATCCCAGGTTAAGATCGTCGGGCTCAATATACCCTGTATCAGCCGCGATCACATGATTGAGAGGATGAGCCCTTCCACGGCGAGTAAAGCCTCGATCCCGAGATTTCCATAGACGTAAACAAATGAGAGGGCCCGCAACACAGCATGTGTGCTTGCTGACGTCTTTCCGCATCGATGGCGAGCGGCTGGAGGGACGGTCATGCACAACGAGGGTCAACCCGCGCCGAAAGACGGCGCGTCGCTCAGCGTGTGCGTCACGGGCGGCGCCGGCTTTCTGGGCTCCCACCTGTGTGAGCGGCTGATCGAGGCCGGCCATGCCGTCGTCTGCCTGGATAATCTGGAGACGGGTCGGGTCGCGAACGTCGCCCACCTCCTGAAATCGCCGCGGTTCCTATTGGTGACGCACGATGTGCGCGAGCCGGTTCCGGACAGCCTCATCCGCTTCGACCGCATCTACAATCTGGCCTGTCCGGCGTCGCCGGCCCACTATCAGGCGGACCCGGTCAGCACGGCCCTGACCTGCGCCCAGGGCGCGCTGAACGTCCTCGAGCGCGCCAGAGCGGACGGCGCCCGGGTGCTGCAGGCGTCCACCTCCGAGGTCTACGGCGATCCGCTGGTTCATCCGCAAGCCGAAGACTACTGGGGGAACGTCAATCCCGTCGGACCGCGCAGTTGTTACGACGAGGGCAAGCGGTTCGCGGAGACCCTCTTCAGGGACTATAAGGCCACGCGCGGCGTCGACGCTCGCATCGTGCGCATCTTCAACACCTACGGCCCTCGGATGCAGACCGACGACGGCCGTGTCGTTTCGAACTTCATCGTTCAGGCGCTGTGCGACGCGCCTCTCACGCTGCACGGCGACGGCAGCCAGACACGGTCGCTCTGTTTCGTCGACGATATGGTCCGTGGGCTGATCATGGCGATGGAGACGCCCATCGCCGCCGGACCGATCAATCTGGGCAACCCGGTGGAGATGACGGTGCTCGAAATCGGCCTGCGCGTCGTCGCCATGACGGCGTCGCGGTCGTCATTCGAGCACAAACCCATGCCGGTGGATGATCCCCGCCGGCGTCGGCCGGACATCGGCCGCGCCAGGCGCTGGCTGGGGTGGTCGCCCGAGACGCCCCTCAGCATCGGTCTTGATCGGACGATCGCTCACTTCGAGGAAGAGCTCGGCGTGGCGAGCCGGCGGCACGCTCCATCGGAGCCTTGCCTGCGCCTGGTGGCTGGCAGCCCTGCGATGGCGGCGGGAGGTGCGGCATGAACCTCGACGCCTTCTTGATCGTGGTTCTGGCGATCAGCCAGACGCTCTACGCCCTGACCTTCCTGGTGGACGGCTATGTCTTCACCCGCCCGGTCAACCGCGTCGAGCCGGCGGAGATCGAGGATCAGCGTGGGCGGTCGCAGCCGTTCATCCTCCTCTTCTACCCGGTGCTGCGAGAGCTTGAGACCACCATGCGGACCACCCTCTCCGCCCTCGCCCGCATGGACTACCCGGCCGATCGGTTCGCGGTCGTGGCGATCCCGAACAGCGACGACGCCTGGACCATCGCGGCGCTGCATCGGCTGAAGAGCGAGTTCCCGTTTCTCGACATCCTCGAGGTCCCGCCCACGTCCGATATCAGGTGGGAGAGGGTCTGGCGCGCCTGGGAGGACAATCCTCACGCCTACTGGTGGCATCGGGGGCCGCAGGCCCGGGACCGCGACCTGCCGCCGAAAAAGACCCGTCAGCTGATCTTCGCCTTCTACGACGCGGTGGCGCGGCGCGAGCAGGGCGAGGACATGCTGATCAACTACATCGACGCCGACAGCGCGCCGCCGCCGGATCACTTCCTTGCCGGCGCAGCCGGCATGCGCCGCTTCGACGTGCTGCAGGCCGAGAACGTGGCCGGAAACCTGAACGACAGCTGGGCCGCCAGCCTGCACGCCTTCGACCACATGGCCTGGGACGGCATGAAGTATCGTCACCTCACCGCGGACGGGCGTCATCCCTACTGGGTGCTCGGGAAGGGACTGTTCTTCCGGGCGCGGGATCTGCTTCAGCTCGGCGGCTTCCACCCCTGGATCGCCATCGAGGACCCGGAGGTGGGCATGCGGTTCTGGAGCGCGGGAAAGCGTCTCGGCGTCATCACCCAGCCCCTGATCGAGGAAGTGCCCGAAACCTTCGCCCGCGGGGTGACCCAGCGACGCCGGTGGGTCTGCGGCTTCTTCCAGAGCCTGGGCCGCCCGCTGGACGAACTGGGCTTCAGCCCGATGGACAAGCTCAAGGCGTGGATCAACTTCCTGCCGTGTCTGTCGCTCTGGACGAACGCGCTCGGCTTTCCGATCGGCGTCTGGGCGCTGTGGGTCTGGTTCAGCGGAGCGGACATCCTGCCGATCTGGCTCGTTCTGCTCTGCACCTTCAACCTGGCGGCCTTCGCCATCTCGCTGACGGCCCTCTACATCAGCACCTGGCGGCGCACCGGCCTGGTGCTCAGCCGGACGCGGGATCGCGTACGCTACATGCTCCGCATCAACCCGGTCGTGGTCATGCTGTGGTGGGCGTTCTGGTTGATCCCGCTCGCCCTGGGCCTGCGCATGATGCTGCGGGACGGCGGCCGGGTCTGGGAGCGGACGGAGAAGATCAACGCCAACGAGGCCCTGGTCGCTTCGATGGCCGCTCCCAAGCGCGCCTGAGCCTCAGGCCTGAAGGCTTTCGATGATCGCCTGCCGCATGGGCTTCGGCCGGAACCGGTCATCCAGCGGCAGGCCGCGGTTGGTCGGTTCGCCCGGCGGCAGTTGATCCTGAAGCCACGAGTGACGGTCGCTGAGACCCCAGGTGGTCACGCTGCGCACTGCCTCGTGCGCCAGGACGATCTCGAGGTAGCGGCGGGTCTCGTCGGCCACCCGTCGGTCGCGGACCTCGAGCGGCAGGCGGCGATCCTGTTCGTTGACGTCCAGCTCGGTGACGGCGATCTCCACTCCCATTCCGGCGAGGTCGCGCAGGAAGGGATCGAGCACGCCAGGCTTTAGCGGCCCCTTGCCCAGATCAAGATGCCCCTGCAGCCCGACGCCGTGCAGGGGAACGCCCTGCCGCTTCAAGTCCTCCACCAGCTTCAGCAGGGCGGCCCGGCGGCCGTCTTCGACCGCATTGTCGTACTCCAGGCTGTAGTCGTTGATGAACAGCCGCGCGGTCGGCGCGATCGCATGCGCCAGCTCCAGCGCCCGGGCGACGTAGTCGGATCCCAGGCCGCGTCGGAACAGGTTGTCCTTGAGGCCGTGCTCATCGACGGGCTCGTTGACCACGTCCCACTCCGCGACCTCCGTGCCGTAGCGGCCGAGCACCCGGCTGAAATGGGTCTCCACCGCGGACCAATCCCCGTCCAGCACGGCGCGCCGCGCCCATCCGGGCGTGCTCTGTTCCCACAGCAGCGCATGGCCTCGCACCGACAGCCCATGCTCTCGTGCGTGGCGGGCCAGGGCGTCCGCAGAGCCCGTCGTCCAATGGTCCGGGGCGGGCTGAAGCGCGTCCCATTTCATGTGGACCTCGGAGGTGACCGTGTCGCAGTCCGCGAGGACCGCCCGGCGCAACATCGGCTCGCCTTCCAGGTGCTCGCCCTCCCGTTCAGCATCGGCAACGGCGCCATGTGGACGCGGCACCTGCCCCACGACAGCGATGCCGGTGCCACCCGGCTCCGGGCGAACGTCACCGCGGCGGCTGCGCGGCTCTTCGGGTTCGTGCTCACGCTGCTGTTCACCACGACCGCGGTGACGGTCGCCGTCGACCTCAT
>JBKBUS010000193.1:0-4386 GCA_046290035.1 Brevundimonas sp. | reverse complement strand
GAAGGACCTGCGATGACCGGCGACGCCGAAACCGTCTTCACCCTGCGACCCGAACAGGCCAGCGCCGGCGACTTCCATCGTCGCCTCGCCCGCTGGAACAGGCGCCGGATGCAGCCCGCCACGCCCTACGAGCGCTGGCGCGAGGACGCGGCGGAAGACGCCGAGATGATCCTGATCGAGGGCGCCTTCATCGAGCGGATGCGCAAGGACGCCGAACCCTGGCTGGCCGATCTGCCCGATACGCCCGCGGCCTTCGTGGCGTGGTTCGAGGCCCTGAAGGGCCGGGGTCCGGGCGAGGGCGACGCCCTCTTCCCGTGGCTCGCCGAAGAGGCCGATCTGGAGCAGATGCGCTGGTTCCTGCTGCAGGAGGTCGCCGGAGAGGCGGGCTTCGAGGACCTCGTCGCCATGGCCCAGGTCAAGATGCCGGACCGGCCGAAGCTGGAGCTGGCCCGCAACTACTGGGACGAGATGGGCCGCGGCAATCTGGCCGGCATGCACGGGCCGATGCTCGGCAAGCTGGCCGACCATCTCGACCTCCGCCCCACGATCGAAGGCACGGTCTGGCCGTCGCTCGCGCTCGGCAACGTGCTGGTCGCCTTCTCGACCACCCGCCGCTACGCCTACCACGCCCTGGGCGCGCTGGGGGCGGTGGAGCTGACCGCGCCGTGGCGGGCCGCCCATGTGGCCGAGGGTCTGAAGCGCCTTGGGATCGGCCCCGCACGCAAGTACTACGCCCTGCACGCCACCTTGGACGTCGAGCACTCCAAGGCCTGGAACGCGGAGGTGCTCACCCCCCTGGCCGAAAGCGGCCCGGAGTGCATCCGCAGCCTGGCGGAGGGCGCGGTCATGCGTCTGATGGCCGGGGCCGCCTGCTACGACGCCTACCGGGCTCACCTATGGTCGCGGGCGGGCCTGGAGCTCAGGTCCGCCTGAGCCGCCCTCGCCCGGCGCCGCTCGCGGCGATCGGTCTGAAGAAGATGCTCACGTCAACTTGAGCCGATCAGGGCCGATCATCGCGGGGTCTGGGAGGTTGGTCCCCCGTCGCACCGTCGCGACGCCCCAACCCCCGGACAGACCATGTACTATCGCGACAAGGAACTTCAGTACCCCGTGCGGGTCGAGCGGCCCGACCCCGTCTTCGCCCGCGCGCTGCAACAGGCGATCGGCGGCGTCGAGGGCGAGATCCGGGTCTGCCTGCAGTACTTCTTCCAGGCCTGGGGCAATCGCGGCCCGGCCAAGTACCGCGACCTGCTGCTGAACACGGCGACCGAGGAGATCGCCCACATCGAGATGCTGGCCACGGCCGTCGCCCTCAATCTGGAAGGCGCGCCCCTGTCGGTGCAGGAGGACATCTCCAACGACTCCGCCGGCGGGTCGGTGCTGAACGGCATGGACATGCGCCACGTCCTGTCGGCGGGGCTGGCCGCCCTGCCCAGCGACGCCAACGGCGTGCCCTTCGACTGCAGCCACGTCTACGCCTCGGGCAACATCGCAGGCGACATGCTGGCCAACGTCACCGCCGAGGCGACCGGCCGCGCCCTGGCCGGCCGGCTCTACAACATGACCGACGATCCCGGCATGAAGGACATGCTGTCCTACCTCATCGCCCGCGACACCTATCACCAGCAGCAGTTCCTGGCGGTGATCGAGGAGCTCGGCGGCCTGGCCGCCAACCTGCCCGTGCCCAACAGCATCCCCGAGGACCACGAGAACCGGCGCTTCAGCTACGTCCAGCTCGGCTTCAACCGCGACGGCTCGCCGCCGCCCGCCGGCCGCTGGTCCGAGGGGCCGTCGCTGGACGGCCGGGGCGAGTTCACCCAGGAGCCGATGACTCCGCTGGGCCAGGAGCCGATGCTGGCTCCGCCCCGTCCCGACGCGGGGGCCCAGACCCAGCAGATGTCCGAAGGCATGACCGAACCCGGCTCCGTCAAGCCGCGCAAGTCGAAGGACGGCCACGGCCTGATCGACTCGGTCAAGGACGCCCTCAGCTGAGCGCGACCCGCCATCGGGTCGTGATCGTCGGCTCCGGCTTCGGCGGACTGGCGGCGGCCAAGGCCCTGAAGCGTGCGCCGGTGGAGGTGGTGCTGGTCGATCGGACCAACCACCACCTCTTCCAGCCCCTGCTGTACCAGGTGGCGACGGCGGCCCTCAGCGCGGCCGACGTCGCGACCGCCGTCCGCACCATCCTGCGCGACCAGGCGAACGCCACCATGCTGATGGCGGAGGTCCTTGGCGTGGACACGATGCGGCGCGAGCTGCGGTTGAGGGACGGCCCCGCGCTCGCCTACGACACCCTGATCCTCGCCACGGGGGCCGACTACGCTTTCTTCGGCCATGACGAATGGGGCGAGCACGCCCTGACGCTCAAGACGCTGGAGGACGCGCTGGCCATCCGCAACCGGCTGCTCTGCGCCTTCGAGGCGGCCGAGCGGACGGACGACCCCGCCGAGCGCGAACGGCTGCTCACCTTCGCGGTCGTGGGCGGCGGCCCCACCGGCGTCGAGATGGCCGGCGCCATCGCCGAGATGGCGCGCACCACCCTGGCGCGGGACTTCCGCCGCTTCGACCCGCGGCAGGCGCGCGTGCTCCTGCTCGAGGCCGCGCCGCGCCTGCTGGGCGCCTTCCCCGAGCGGCTCTCGGCCTATGCGGTGCGCGCGCTCGAGGACCTGGGGGTGGAGGTGCGCACCGGCGCGGCCGTGGAGCGCATCGACGCCGACGGGCTGGTGGTCGGCGGCCAACGCATCGCCGCCTCCGCCGTGCTCTGGTGCGCCGGGGTCAAAGCCCGCCCCGCCGCCGCCTGGCTCCAGGCGCCCGCCGCCCGCAACGGCGGCGTCGTCGTCGGCCCCGACTGCGCCGTCGAGGGGCGCCCCGACACTTTCGTCATCGGCGACGTGGCCAGCCATGTGGAGGACGGCCGGCCGCTGCCGGGCCTGGCCCCGGTGGCCAAGCAGCAGGGGCGCTACGTCGCGCGCGTGATCCGCGCCCGGCTCGACGGCGCGACGCCGCCCGGGCCGTTCCGATACCGCGACTGGGGCTCCATGGCCGTGATCGGGCGTTCGCGCGCGGTCGCCCTGCTGCGGGGGCTCAGGCTGAAAGGGTACCTGGCGTGGCTCGCCTGGTCGCTCGTCCACCTGATGCTGCTGGTGGACTTCCGCAGCCGCATCTCGGTCTATCTGACCTGGACCTGGGCCTGGTTCACCTACGGCCGCAGCGCCCGGATCGTCACGCGGGCGGCCGATAGGCCGCGCCGCGCGGCGCATCGCGGGCCTCAGCCCGCGTACTTCGCCGCGTCCTCTTCGGAGATGTCCTCGTTGGAATAGACCTGCTGCACGTCGTCCTCGGCGTCCAGCGCGTCCAGCAGCTTGAACAGGGTCCCCACCTGATCGCCGCTCAGCGGAACCTCCGACTGCGGCTTCCACACGATCGAGGTCGACTTCGGGTCGCCCAGCACCTTCGACATGGCCTCGGCCACCTCGTTCAGGTCCTCGAAGGCGGTCCAGATCACATGGCCCGGCGCGTCCTCATAGATGTCGGGCTTGACCAGATCGCTCTCCACGTCCTGGGCCCCCGCCTCGATCGCGGCCTCCATCACCGCGTCTTCGGTGCCGGCCTCCGCCGGATAGTGGATGCGGCCCACCCGGTCCCACATGAAGGTCACCGAGCCGGTCTCCCCCAGGTTTCCGCCGTTCTTCGAGAAGGCCGCGCGCACCGCCGAGGCGGCGCGATTGCGGTTGTCGGTCAGCACCTCGACGATGATCTGCACCCCGCCGGGGCCCCGGCCCTCGTAGCGGATCTCCTCCATCGCATCGACTTCGCCGCCCACGGCCTTCTTGATGGCGCGGTCGATGTTGTCCTTGGGCATGGACTCGGCCTTGGCGTTGTTCACCGCCAGGCGCAGGCGCGGGTTCATGGCCGGGTCCGGAAGGCCCGACTTGGCGGCCACCGTGATCTCGCGCGACAGACGCGAGAACAGCTTGGAGCGGAGCGCGTCCTGGCGCCCCTTCTTGTGCATGATGTTCTTGAATTTGGAGTGGCCGGCCATGCGCGCTGACGTCTCGATCGAAGGCTTGGAGGATGGCGGGCTCTAGCGCAGCCGCGCGCCCCTGTCACGGCGGGGAACCCCCGTCCTCGGCCCGCATTCAGACGGCATCAGCAGGGAGATGTCTCATGGGCGCCGAAGAGGCTCTGATCGACGACGACGACATGGACGAGGGTGAAATCGTCGAGTGGTACGCCGCCCGCCCCGTCACGGTGTCGACCGCCGCCGCCTCCGGCGCGATCCTGGGCGCCTTCGCGCTCGGCGTGGTCGCGACCGTGGGCGTGCTGATCCTCAGCGGTCGCCTCGACGACTGACCTGTCACAATCGCGCGCTAACCGGCGAGGGTC
>JBKBUS010000192.1:1900-4398 GCA_046290035.1 Brevundimonas sp. | reverse complement strand
ACCTTCTTCCTGGACTTCTTCGGCTTCGCCGGCGGCCTGGAGATCCCCGCTCCGGAGGTCCGGGGATGAGCGGCCGCCCCGAGGGCTGGGACCTGCCGCTCGCCGGCGCCCTGACCGAACCGGTGACGCTCGCCGGCCTGCCGCGCGACTACGCCATCCTCATGGGCACGGTGGCCCTGGTGCTGGGCCTGGCCCTGCGCATCTGGTGGCTCGGCCTCCTGTGGTGGGCAGTCGCCCATGCGGTCGGCCTGTTCGCGGTCCGGCGCGACCGGCGCCTCTTCGAGGTGCTGCGCCGCCATCTCGCCCGCCCCGGCCATCTCGACGCCTGAGGCCGGCCATGCGCTTCCTCGACGAGCACCGCCGCCGCCCGGACCGTCTGGCCGATCACCTGTCCTGGGCCGCCCTCGTCGCCCCGGGCGTGGTCCTCAACAAGGACGGGTCTTTCACCTGCGGCTTCCGCTTCCGCGGCCCCGACCTGGAATCGGCCGAGGACGAGGAGCTGATGGCGGTGCGCGCCCGGCTCAACAACGCCCTGAAGCGTCTCGACACGGGCTGGTGCCTGCACATGGAGGCGCGCCGCCGTCCGGCGGCGCCTTATCCCGAAGGCCGTTTCGACCAGGCCGCCCCCTGGCTGGTCGACGCGGAGCGGCGCGCCGGCTTCGAGACCGACGACCCCGCCTTCGAAACCGACTTCCGCGGCGCCCTGACGTGGCTGCCCCCGGCCGACCGGAGCCGGCGTCTCGAACGCTGGATGTTCGACGGCCTCTCGCGCCTCGACGCCGACTGGCGCGCCGCCCTCGAGAGCTTCCGTAGGGAGACGGCGACCCTGCTCGATCTCTTCGCCGACGCCCTGCCCATGGCCGAGCCGCTCGACGACGCGGCGCTGCTGACCTGGCTACGGGCCTCGGTCTCCACCCGCGAGACGCCGGTGGCCGTTCCGGCCTGCCCCATGTTCCTCGACGCCCTCCTTGCCGACGCCCCCCTGACCGGCGGCGTCGCGCCCCGGCTCGGCGATCGGGCGCTGCGGGTCGTCTCGGTGCGGGGCCTGCCCGCGGCGACCCGTCCGGGCCTGCTCGACGCCCTGTCGGCCATGGCCTTTCCCTGTCGCTGGACCCTGCGCTGGATCGCGCTGGACAGGGCCGACGCCGAGGCCGAGCTGCTGCGGCTGCGTCGGCGCTGGTTCGCACGTCGCAAGGGCCTCGGCGTCCTTCTGCGCGAAGCGGTGACAAAGGAAGAGACGCCGCTCATCGACACCGACTCGGTCGCCAAGACCGAGGAGTGCGACGCCGCGCTCGAAGCCCTGGGCGGCGAGGTCTGCGCCTATGGCTATGTCACCCTGACCGCCATCGTCCTGGCCGAGGACGAGGCGCTCGCCGACGCCCGGGCCCGGGCGCTCGAGCGGGCGCTCAACGCCCGGGGCCTCGTCGCCCGGGTGGAAGATCTCAACGCCGTCGAGGCCTGGCTTGGAGCCGTTCCCGGCGAGGCCTGCGCCGACGTGCGCCGCCCCATCGTCTCCACGCTCAACCTCGCCGACCTCCTGCCGGTCTCGGCGGTCTGGGCCGGTCCGACCGAAGATCCGCGGCTGAAGGCGGCCCCGCTGCTGACGGCCCGCACCGCCGGTTCCGCGCCCTTCCGGCTGGCGCTCCACGTCGGCGACGTCGGCCACGCCATGGTCGTGGGCCCGACCGGCTCGGGCAAGAGCGCGCTCCTGTCCTTCCTCGCCCTGCAGTGGCTCCGGTACCCCGACGCCCGCGTCGTGATCTTCGACAAAGGGCGCAGCGCCCGGGCCGCGACGCTCGCCGCCCAGGGCCGCTGGCGCGCGCTCGAGCCCGGTTCAGAACTGAGCCTTCAGCCCCTGGCCGGCATCGACCGACCCGCCGAGCGGGCCTGGGCCCAGGACTGGCTGCTGGGCGCGCTTTCCGCAGCCGGTCTGGAGCCGACCCCGGCGCGCCGGGAGGAACTCTGGGCGGCGCTCGCGGCGCTCGCCGAGGCGCCGGTCGAACAGCGGACGCTCACGGTGTTCAGCGCGCTCCTTCAGGACCGCGAGGCGGTCTCGGCGCTGGAGCCCCTGACCCTGAAGGGCGCCCATGGTGCGCTGCTGGACGGCGCCGAACCGGCTCACGCCGAGGCCGCGATCGAGTGTTTCGAGATGGAGGCCCTGATGGCCACGCCCTCGGTGCTCGTGCCGGTGCTCGAGGCCCTGTTCCACAGGATCGAGGCCGGATTCGACGGCCGGCCGACCCTGATGATCCTCGACGAGGCCTGGCTGTTCCTGGACGCCTCGGCCTTCGCCGCCCGGCTGCGCGAATGGCTCAAGACGCTGCGCAAGAAGGGGGTGGCGGTGGTCTTCGCCACCCAGTCTCTCGACGACGTGGCCCGCTCGGCCATCGCCCCGACCCTGATCGAGAGCTGCCCGACGCAGATCTTCCTGCCCAATCCTCGTGCGCTCGAGCCGGCGTCGGCCGAGCTCTACCGGGCCTTCGGCCTCAACCGCCGTC
>JBKBUS010000192.1:0-1890 GCA_046290035.1 Brevundimonas sp. | reverse complement strand
GGCGGGAAGGCCTGCGGCCACACCCGCCGTCCGCTGGCGGTGACCGCCGGGCCCACGCCCCGCCGCGCCTACTACCTGCGCCAGCCCCAGGGCCGACGCCTGTTCGACCTTAAGCTCTCGGGCGCGGGCCTCGCTCTGTGCGGGGCCTCGTCGCCCGAGGACCAGGCCCTTATCGACGCCGTCCTCGCCGAGCACGGCCCGACCGAGTTCGCCCGCCATTTCCTCACCGCCAAGGGACTGACCCATGTGGATCCCCTCTTCGACGCCTTTCGCCCCGAACGCTGACCGCCGTCGGCTCCGGACCATCGCCCCCGCCCTGGCCGTGGCGGTGGTGCTCAGCGCCTTCGGGCCGGCCCTGGCCCAGGCGGTGGTGTTCGACCCCCGCAATCACGTCGAGAACGCGCTTCAGTCGGCGCGCCAGCTCGAAAGCCTGGCCAATGAGGCCCGCCAGCTCGCCCACGAGGCCCGCATGCTGGCCGCCTCACCCTACAGCCATCTGGCGGAGACCTCCCGGACGCTGCAGGACATCGGCGCCCTGGCCGAGACCGTGCGCGGCGTGGCGAGCTCGGTGGAGGATCTCGAACGCCAGTTCGACGATCTCTATTCCGGCGACCTCGCCGACCTCGACCTCGACGACCTCTCCGGCCGCGCCGCCGGTCGGCGCGAGACGGCGCGCGCGACCGCCGAGGATCTCGCCCGCACCGCCGCCGAGCTGGATCGCCTGGCCCGGGCCCGCGGCGGCCGCGTCGAGGGCGCGCTTCAGGCCAGCCAGGCCGCCCAGGGCCAGACCGCCGCCATCCAGTCCTCGACCCAGATGCTCGCGGTCCTGGCCGAGGACCTGGCGGCCATGCGCACCACGCTTCTGGCCCAGTCGCGCCTGATGGCCGAGACCGCGGCCCGCGAAGCCGCCGAGCGCGACGCCGCCGCCGAGACCCGCCGCCGCTTCTGGCGGGGTCGGGAGGCGACGCCCGCCGCCCCGCGCTTCGATCCCTTCACCCGCGCGCGCGACTGAGGCGTCCCATGTCCGCCCCCTCGCTCGAGACCCCCAATGAGCTGATGGTGATCTTCTCCGACACCGTCACGGCCGGGTTCGACGCCCTGACCGGCGCGGTCAACGGGGTGTTCGGCCTGATGATCGTCCTGGTGGTGGCGCTCACCGGCATCCAGTGGGCGCTCTCGCCCCAGCGCGAGATGCTGGCGGCCGGCTTCGGCAAGGTCCTGCTGATCGGGGCCTTCGCCTGGCTGATCAACGACTGGCAGGCCCTGTCGGAGACGATCTACGCCGGCTTCCTCGAGCTCGGCCTCATGGCCGGGGGCGGGACCCTCAGCCGCGCCGACTTCCTCAACCCCGGCGCCGTCCTCGCCCAGGGCTGGGAAATCGTGAAGGCGCTCGGCGAGACCCCGGCTCCGGTCGACAACCCGCTCGACGTGGTCGGCAGCATGACCGACGCCCTGATCCTGGGCCTGGCCATGATCGGCATCCTGCTCGCCTTTGCCGTCCTGGCGCTCCAGATCATCGTCTCCCTTCTGGAGTTCAAGATCGTCACCCTGGGCGGTTTCGTCCTTCTGCCATTCGGCATCTGGTCGAAGTCCGCCTTCCTGGCGGAGCGCCCGCTCGGCTACGTCGTCTCCGCCGGCCTGAAGGTCCTCGCCCTGGCGCTCGTGGTCTCCGGGGCCCGATCGATCTTCGACCAGCTTCAGCCGTCGGCCAATCCGGACCTCTACGAGGCCCTGACCATCCTGGTCGCCAGCCTGCTGCTGGCCATGCTGGCGGTCTTCATCCCCAACCTCGCCGGGGCCCTTGTCACCGGCGGCCCCGCGCTCGGCGCCGGGGCCGCGGTCGGCGGCGCCCTGGCGGTCGGCGGCACCGCGGCGGCCGGTCTGGGAGCC
>JBKBUS010000191.1:0-4419 GCA_046290035.1 Brevundimonas sp. | reverse complement strand
GACCGGCGCGCTGGACCGGATCGAGGTTCTGCGCGACGGCGCCTCGGCCCAGTACGGCTCGGACGCCATCGCCGGCGTCGTCAACCTGCGCCTGAAGGAAGCCCGGTCCGGCGGCGGCCTGAACGTCACCTACGGCCAGTACTTCACCGAGGTCGAGACCGCGCGCGGCAGCCGTGACGAGGAGGACGGCCAGACCCTGACCGTCTCGGGATGGCAGGGCTTCGGTCTCGGCTCTGACGGCTTCCTGACCCTGTCGGCCGAATATCTTCAGCGCGACCCCACCAACCGCTCGGACTTCGACCCACGCCCCGCCGCCGGCGGCGCCGTCACCGCCCGCCTGGGCGACCCGGAGGTGGATCAGATCACCGTCTTCGCCAACGCCGGCAAGGCGCTGAACGCCGACTGGGAGGCCTACGGCTGGGCCGGCTTCCAGGACCGCGACAGCGAAAGCGCCGCCTTCCCGCGCCTGTCGGACAATGTGAACAACGTCGCCGCCATCTATCCCAACGGCTTCCTGCCGCTGATCGCCATCAACTCCCAGGACACCTCGCTCGCGGGCGGTCTGCGCGGCCTGATCGGCGGCTGGGACGCGGACTTCAGCCTGGTCTATGGCAGGAACGCCCTGGAGTACCGCACCGAGAACTCGCTGAACGCGACCTACGGCGCCGACTCGCCGACCAGCTTCGACTCCGGCGAGACCATCTATGACCAGCTCGTCTTCGGCGCCGACTTCGTCCGCGCCTTCGAAGTCGGCCTATCGGGCCCGCTGACCCTCGCCTGGGGTCTGGAGGCCCGCCGCGAAACCTATGAGATCAAGGCCGGCCAGCCCGAAAGCTATAACCGCGGCCCCCTCGGGACGAACACCGCCCTGGCGGGGGGCGCCCAAGGCTTCGTCGGCTTCCAGCCGTCGAACGAGGTGGACGAGGACCGCGACGCCGTCGGCGTCTACGCCGAGGCCGAACTGCCTCTCACCGACAAGCTGACGGTTCAGGGCGCAGTGCGCATCGAGGACTATTCCGACTTCGGCGACAGCCAGACCGGCAAGCTCTCGGCCCGCTATGACTTCAGCCCGGCGTTCGCGCTCCGGGGCTCGATCTCGACGGGCTTCCGCGCGCCGTCGCTGCAGCAGAGCTTCTACACCGCCACCTCCTCGGTCATTCAGAACGGCCAGGTCGTCGAGACAGGCACCTTCCCGGCCACCAGCCCGGTGGCGGAAATCCTCGGCGCCGAGCCGCTCGAGGCGGAGCGCTCGACCAACTACTCGCTGGGCACGGTCATTCGCCTGGGCGACTTCGACCTCACGATCGACGCCTATCGCATCGAGATCGAGGACCAGATCGCGCTGTCGGAGAACATCACCCGGACCTTCAGCCCGCAGGTCGCGGCGCTGCTCGATCCGCTGGGCATCCAGGCCGCCCGCTTCTTCATCAACGGGGTGGAGACCGAAACCGAAGGGGTCGACATCGTCGGCCGCTACCGGCTGAACACCGACACGATCGGCGAGTTCGACTTCACGGTGGCCGCCAATTTCAACGATGTGACCGTGACCCGCGTGCCGACCACCACCTCGGTGCTGAACCCGGCCCCGACGCTCTTCAACCGCCAGCGCGTCCTGACCTTCGAGGAAGGCACGCCGGACACAAAGGTCGCCGGCTCTGTGGACTGGGACTACGGCCGATGGGGCGCCTCGGCGCGCGCCACCTACTACGCCAGCGTGACCCAGCCGGGCACGACGGCGCCGAACGACTACTTCACCGGCGACAAGACGGTGGTGGACCTGTCCGGCAGCTATCAGATCACCGATCGCGTCGGCGTCACGCTCGGCGTCGACAACGTGTTCGACGAGTATCCGGACTTCACCCCGGCCAGCCTGAACTCGAACGGCGTGCTGGGTTTCCCCTTCTACTCGCCCTTCGGCTTCAACGGCCGCTACGCCTACGCCCGGCTGAGCCTCAGCTGGTGACGCCTGCTCTCCTCCCCCGCGCGCGCGGGGGAGGAGTTCCTCTCCGCCGCCTTTCCGCCGAACTGTTCAGCTTCGGTTCAGCCTGTCGCGACGAGCTTCGCGCGACGGAGGGCCCCCAACATGCGCCTGCCCATCGCCGCCGCTGTGCTGCTCATGGCCGCCACGGCCTCGGCCCAGACGCCCCGCACGCTCGACCAGTTCGTAACCGAGGCGAACCGCGTGCCGTTGAATCCGACATCCGCCTTCAGGTCCGACGCGCGTCGCCTGATGCGCGAGTTCTCCACCAGCATGAGCGTGGTGTCCGAACGCCTCGAGGCCGACCGGGCCGCCGGTCGCACGCCGGCCGCCTGTCCGCCGGAACGCATCCAGCTGAATCCGCGCGAGCTGCTGGCCGAGCTCAACGCCATCCCTCAGGCGCGCCGCGCCCGCATGAGCGTGCCGGACGGGCTGCAGTATTGGATGGCCGGCCGCTATCCCTGCGGGGCCTGAGGATTTCCCAAAGGTCCACAGACCGGCCGAGGTTATGAACCGTCTCGGGGGCGACCGCTCCTGACGCGGCCGGACGTCATGGGTATCCCATGACGATGAACGCGATCGCCCCGTTTCCAAGCCCCGCCGTCGCCGCCATGCCTCACAATCTGGAGGCCGAGCAGGCGCTGCTGGGCTGTCTGATGTTCGACAACGGCGCCTTCGAGCGCCTCAGCGACCGGCTGCGCGGCTCTCACTTCTACGAGCCGTTCCACCAGCGCCTGTACGAGGCGATCGAGGACCATATCCGCCAGGGCCTGCTCGCCGAGCCGACGATCCTGATGGAGCGGTTCAAGCAGGATCCGGCCTTCCAGGAGTTCGGCGGCCTGCGCTACCTCGCCGATCTGGTCGATCGGGCCCCGCCCGCGGCCAATGCGCCGGACTACGCCCGCGTCGTCTACGACCTGGCGCTCCGCCGCGAGCTGATCCGCATCGGCGGCGATATCATCAAGGAGGCGCCCGAGCCGGAACGCCCCGCCATCGACCAGATCGAGCAGGCCGAGCAGTCCCTCTATTCGCTGGCCGAGACCGGCAAGCCCTCTTCCGGCTTCGTCAGCTTCGCCGAGGCCCTGAAGGGCGCCGTGCAGATGGCGGGCGAGGCGTACCAGCGCGAGGGCAAGCTGGCCGGTCTCGCCACCCATCTGGATGACCTCGATCAGAAGCTGGGCGGCCTCTATCCGTCGGACCTGCTGATCCTCGCGGGCCGCCCGTCCATGGGCAAGACCGCGCTGGCGACCAACATCGCCTTCAACATCGCGCGCAATTACCGCTACGAGATCACGCCGGAGGGGCGAAAGACGGTTTCGGGGGGCGTGGTCGCCTTCTACTCGCTGGAAATGAGCGCCGAGCAGCTGGCCATGCGTATCCTGGCCGACGCCTCGGGCGTCTCCTCCGACCGCCTGCGCAAAGGCGAGATCGACGCCGCCGATTACGGCAAGGTGCGCGACGCCGCCATCGAGATCGGCGAGAGCCCCCTGTTCATCGACGCCACCGGCGGCCTGTCGATCTCCAAGCTCGCCGCCCGCGCCCGTCGCCTAAAACGGGCCGAGCACGGCCTGGACGTGATCATCGTCGACTACCTCCAGCTCGTCACCACGGGCGACTCCGGCGGCCAGAAGAACCGGGTGCAGGAGATCAGCGAGATCACCGGCGGCCTCAAGGCCTTGGCGAAAGAGCTGAACGTTCCGATCATCGCCCTGTCGCAGCTCTCGCGTCAGGTCGAGGCGCGCGAGGACAAGCGGCCCCAGCTGTCGGACCTGCGCGAATCCGGCTCGATCGAGCAGGACGCCGACGTGGTCATGTTCGTGTACCGCGAGAGCTACTACCTCGGCCGCACCGAGCCCAAGGAGGGCACCGAGGAGCACCTGAAGTGGCAGGAGGACATGGATCGCCTGCGCCACCAGGCCGAAGTCGTCATCGGCAAGCAGCGCCACGGCCCCATCGGCATCGTCAAGCTCAGCTTCGACGAGGACACCACCCGCTTCGGCAACCTGGCCCGCGACGGCCGCTACAGCGGGTATGACTGACTTTTATTCCTCCCCCTCCCCCGCTTCGCCGGGGGATAGGAAGGGCCTTCCCCCGCACAAAACTTTCGGCATAAGGGCCGGATGAGCCTCAACGCCGTTCTCGACGTCGATCTTTCGGCCCTCGCGCACAACTTCCATGCCTTGGAAGCGATCGCCGCCGCGCCGGTGCATCCGGTGGTGAAGGCCGACGCCTACGGCCTGGGGGCCGCGCCTGTCGCGAAGGCCCTGATGGCCGAGGGCGCGCGCACCTTCTTCGTGGCCCGGGTCAGTGAGGGCGAGGCGCTCAGGGCCTCGCAAACGGCGCTGATGGACGATGCGCAGACCTCGCACCCGTTTTACTGGTCAGCCTTCGCCGTGGTCGGCGACGGCGCGGCGCTTCTCGCCCGCTGACCGCGCCCGGCG
>JBKBUS010000190.1:0-4437 GCA_046290035.1 Brevundimonas sp. | reverse complement strand
GGCTCGATCTACCACATGACCAAGACCCAGGACGCCCTGCTGTTCCAGTTCTACGCCAAGAACGACGGGCTTCGGATCACCGACCTGCACCAGGGCATCGTCTGGGGCGCCCAGACTGAAGAAACCAAGAAGGACGAGCGGCTGATCAACCGCTTCGACTATGACGGCGACTACGGCACGGTGCTGAACCGGTTCCTGATGCAGGCGGCGGTCGGCTATCCTCTGACGGTCCATGGGTCCGGTGGGCAGACGCGGGCCTTCATCCACATCCAGGACACGGTGCGCTGCGTCGAACTGGCCCTAAAGAACCCGCCCAAGCGCGGCGACCGGGTGAAGATCCTCAACCAGATGACCGAGAGCCGGCGCGTGCGCGATCTGGCCCGGATGGTCGCCGACCTGACCGGGGCCGAGGTTCACAACGTGCCTAACCCGCGCCAGGAAGCCGACGAGAACGAGCTGGTGGTAGCCAACGATCAGTTCCGCGACCTGGGCCTGAAGCCGATCACCCTGGCCGAGGGGCTGATGGCTGACGTGACGGAGATCGCGCGCCGGTACGCTGATCGCGCCGACCTCTCGAAGGTCCCCTGCGTCTCGCACTGGAACGCCGCGCGCGCGGCGGCGGCGGACGCCCCCGCCACCGTGGCCTCCACGCCCGCCCGCAAGGCCAGCTGAGGCGCATGCCGAGCCTTCTGGTCTTCGGCGCCGGCTATCTCGGGCTCGAGACCCTCAATCTGGCGCGGGCGCGCGGTCAATCGACCACGGGAGGCTCCCGATCTGCGAGCCGTCGCGCCGAGATCGAGGCGGCGGGCCATGCCGCCGTGGACACCGGCGACTCGGACGCCCTGCGCGCGGCCGTCGCGGAGACCTCCGCCATCCTCGTCACCGCGCCGCCGGACGCCGAGGGCTGCCCCGGCGCTCGCGCGCTGCTGCCGGCGCTGGCCCAGGCGCAGGCCTTCCCGGACTGGATCGGCTACGTCTCCACCACGGGCGTGTATGGCGACCGGAACGGCGGCTGGGCCTTCGAGGACGACGCGCTCAACGCCGCCACGCTGGAGGCCGCGCGCCGGGTCAAGGCCGAGCGGGAGTGGCTAGACGCCGGCCATGGCATGGGGCTGACGGTCCAGATCTTTCGGCTGCCGGCCATCTACGGTCCGGGGCGATCGCCGGTGGAGCGTCTGAGGGACGGCTCGGCCCGGCTGGTCAGAAAGCCCGGGCAGGTCTTCAACCGCATCTTCGTCACGGACGCCGCCGATGGCGTCCTGGCGTCGATGGCCCGTCCTAACCCCGGCCGGGCCTACAACCTCGTGGACGACGCGCCGGCGCCAGCCGACGTGGTGCTGGAATGGACCGCGCGTCGCCTCGGCCTGCCGCCGCCTCCGGAAGTCGACTGGACCGACCCGTCGGTGTCCGACGCCATGCGGCGCTTCTATCTGGACTCCAAACGCGTCTCCAACGCCCGCGCCAAGGCCGAACTCGGCTGGCGGCCCGGCCATCCGACCTGGCGCGAGGGAGTGGAGGCGGTGCTGCGCAGAGAGTGACGAGTGGCGAGTGACGAGCCTGCAAATCGCCTCTGCTCCGCGCAGGAAGTCGGCGCTTGCACGGCGGCCGACGATGCGCCCTCGCCACCCGCCACTCGCCACTTTGTCAGAACGGCAGCAGATTCCGCTGCCGGCTATAGCTCATCGTCCCGACGTTGGCGCCCAGCCTGAGCCCGACTCCGGTGCGGATCGGCGCCAGGATGATGCCGTCGGCCTGCTGGTAGTTCACGCCCAGGCCCGCCACCAGATAGGCCGAGCCCTCCACGCCGGGGTAGCGGCGATAGATCATGTCGGGGTGATAGAGGCCATAGACCAGGGTGAAGACGCGTGACGCGTTTCCGCCGACGTCCCAACCCACCGAAGCGCCCTGCCAGAACACCTCCTGCGAGGCGCTGAGGTCCTTCATGTGCAGGGCGCCGCGGCCGTAGCGCGCCCCGAACACGGCGGCGCCCGACGCCTCCTCGCCGGCGATATAGGCGGTGGGACGGTCGCCCTGGTCGGCGAAGATGCGTTCGATGGCGCCGCCCACGGCCTCTGCGGCGATGCCGAGCTCGCGCGAACCGGCGGCGATCAGTTCGTCGGCGGTATAGGCGGGGGCGGTGCGGTCCGAGGAGATCGGATAGTTCGGGTCCGCCGCCGGGCGGCTGGCGCAAGCGCCCATGGCGAGAGCGGGGCCGGCGGCGAGGCCGGTCAGGATCAGCTGGCGACGGTGCATGGCGGGACCTTTAGGCAGACGACCTTGGGGCGCGTGGAGGACGGCTGGGAGCCTCCGCCGTCTTTGCGGCAGCCTTGGGACCATAGGGTTAACCAGACCTTACGGCCGCGCGTCCGACATCAGCCTCTGAGCATCGCCCCGACCTTCGTCGCCGCCGCCGTGATCTTGCCGGTCAAGGCCTCGATCTCCGCATCGGTCAGGGTCGCCTCGCGCGGCTGGATCAAGACCTCAAGCGCGATCGAGACCTGACCGTCCGGCACGCCCTGGCCCCTATAGACGTCGAACACCCGCACATCCTCGATCAGCGCCTTGTCGGCGCCGGCGACGGCGCGCACCAGCTCGGCCGATGGTTTGGCGGCGTCGATCAGGAAGGCGAAGTCGCGGGTGAGCGGCATCAGGTTCGGCAGGTCGAGCGCCGGGCGGGCCTTGCCGCCCTTTCCCGCGCGCGGCTCCGGAATGGCGTCCAGATCAATCTCGAAGGCCAGCACAGGCGCCGACGCGTTCAGCGCCTTCAGCGTACGGGGATGCAGCGCGCCGAACTCGGCGATCACCGTCTTCGGCCCCAGCTGCAGCCGGGCCGACTGACCGGGCCGCCACCAGTCGCGGTTCTGGCCCTCCACCAGCTGCAGCGAACCGACCGGCGCGCCCAGCGTCTCCAGCAGGGCGAAAAGCTCGGCCTTGAGCGCGAACAGCGGGTGCTCGCCCGCGCCCGACCAGTGGCGCGGCGCGTGTGGCGCGATCAGGGCCGTGATCGCCGTGCGCTGATCCTGGGGCCGATCGCCGAGATAGATCGGGCCGATCTCGAACAGGGCGGCATCGGGATGGCCGCGCGCGGCGTTCCGCGCCGCCGCCTGGATCAGGTTGGGCAGGATCGAGGGCCGCATGCAGTCCAGATCGGACGCGATCGGGTTCTCCAGCCTCAGCGCCTCGGCGCCGCCGCCGAACAGCTCAGCCGTGGCCTGGGCCGTGAAGGACCAGGTGACCGCCTCCTTGAAGCCCTGCGCCGCCAGCGCCCGGCGCGCGGTGCGGATGCGGGCCTGGCGCGGGCTCAGCACGCCGCGCGGCGGGCGGGCGACCTCGGGCAGGGGCGTGGCCGGCAGGGCGTCGTAGCCGGCGATGCGCGCGACCTCCTCGACCAGATCGGCCGGGCCCTCCACGTCGCGGCGAAAGGACGGCGGCGTCACCCTCCACGGCGATCCGGTCGCGACCTCAAAGCCGAGAGCGGTCAGGATTTCGCCGATCCCGCCGTCCGAAAGCTCCAGTCCCGACAGCCGCTTCACGATCGCCGGATCGAAGTCGAACGCCGCCGGGTTGGCCGGCGTCTGACCGGCCACCGCGATCTCCGACGGCTCGCCGCCGCACAGCTCCAGGATCAGCTTCGTCGCCAGCTCCAGGCCCGGGATCAGCGACGCCGGATCAACCCCGCGCGCGAAACGGTACTGGGCGTCGGAATGGATGCCGAGGTCCCGCCCGGTCTGGGCGGTCGCCAGCGGGTCGAACCAGGCGCTCTCGATGAAGACGTCGGTGGTGGTTTCGTCGCAGCCGGTGGACTCCCCGCCCATGACCCCGCCCAGACCGATGGGCCGCTCGCCGGCCGCATCGGCGATGACGCACATGTGCGGCCCCGCCGCATAGGTCTTGCCGTCCAGGGCGATCAGGTGCTCGGGCTCTCCGGTATCGTTCGCCGTCTGCCCGCCGCGCGCCACGACTTCGGTCCCGACCAGCTTGGCCATGTCGTAGACATGCAGCGGCCGCGCCCGGTCGTAGGAGATCAGGTTCGTCACATCGACGAGCGCGTTGATCGAGCGCAGGCCGATCGAGGTCAGGCGGCGCCTCAGCCAGTCCGGCGACGGGCCGTTCCTGACGCCCCGGATGACCCGGCCCGCGAACACGGGACACAGCTCGGGCGCGTCCAGCCGCACCGAAATCGGACACGGGAAGCGTCCCGGGACGGATTCGATCTCCGGCGTAGTCAGCCGTCCAACGCCCGCGGCGGCCAGGTCCCGCGCGATGCCCGCGACGCCCAGCCAGTCGGGCCGGTTCGGCGTCACCTCGAAGTCGATCACCGGCTCGGCGCCGAACACGCCGGCGGCGGGCGTCCCCACCTGCAAGTGGTCGGGAAGCTCCAGAATGCCGTCGGACTCGTCGGCCAGCTCCAGCTCGGACGCCGAGCACAGCATGCCG
>JBKBUS010000189.1:0-4449 GCA_046290035.1 Brevundimonas sp. | reverse complement strand
CTGTCGGACCACCTGACGCATCTGGTCGTCCACGGCGTGCTGCACCTCGCCGGCCGCGACCACATGAGCGAGGCCGAGGCCGAGGCCATGGAGGCGGAGGAACGCGCCATTCTCCAGACCTTGGGCGTCCCCGACCCCTATGCGGCGGAGCGGGCGGCGTGAGGCTTCGGTTGAACCTGCCGGCCCTCGCGCGCGTCGCCGCGGCGCTCGGATGCGGCGCGCTCACGGCGCTGGCCCATCCGCCGTTCGGCCTGCTCCCCGGTCTGCTCGGCTATCCGGCGCTGATGCTGCTGGCGGACCGGTCGAGCGGGGTTAAGGGCGCCGCCTGGATGGGCTGGCTGGCGGGCTTCGCCTACTTCCTGATCAGCACCTGGTGGGTGGCCGAGGCCTTCCTGGTCAATCCCGACCAGGCTTGGATGGCGCCCTTCGCGGTGGCGCTCCTGCCCGCCGGCGTTGGACTGTTCTGGGCCGGCGCGCTGGCGCTGCATCGCCGCATCTCGCCGCCGGGGCTGGCGCGAATCCTGACCTTCTCGGCGATCTTCGTCGTGTTCGAGTGGCTGCGGGGCCATGTGTTGACGGGCTTTCCCTGGAACCCGCTGGGCGCGAGCTGGGGCGCCGGGTCGCCGATGTCCCAGGCGGCGTCGGTCGTCGGCGTGTACGGCTTGTCCCTGATCACGCTGGTCGGCGTCTCGGCGCTGCTCGCGCCGCTTCTTCCGGGCACGCGGAAGGCGCGCGCCGGGGCGCTGCTGGCCGGCGTGGCCCTCATCGCGGGCGTCTGGGTGGCGGGCGCCTGGCGGCTGTCGGGGGCGCAGGTGCAGCCGACGGACACCCTGCTGCGCATCGTCCAGGCCGACGTGAAGCAGGAGACCAAGTGGAGCCCCGAGGCCTACGAGGGCATCGTGCGGCGCTACATCAACCTCACCGCGCGGCCGGGCGCGGCGACGCCGGACGTCGTCATCTGGCCGGAGGGGGCGCTGCCGGCGCTCGCCAACGACGTGTTCGCGCCAGGCGCGCCGGAGGCGCAGGCCATGGCGCGCGCGCTGCTGCCCGGTCAGACCCTGCTCGTCGGGCTCGGCCGGGCCGAAGCCGGGAAGGACGGCGCGGTGCGCTACCACAACGCCCTGTTCGCGCTGCAGGACGAGGGCGCGGACGGGCTGAGGATCGTGGCGGTCTATGACAAGCATCGCCTCGTGCCCTTCGGCGAGTACCTGCCGCTCGGCGATCTGATGAGCCGCATCGGCCTGCGCAGCCTCGTGCATGTGCCGGCGGACTTCACGCCGGGGCCGCGTCCCGCGCCGATCGTTCTGCCCGGCGTTCCGAACGTCCAGCCGCTGATCTGCTACGAGAGCCTCTACCCCGGCTTCACCCCGGGCGCAGCGAGCCGTCCCGCCTGGATCGTCAATGTGTCGAATGACGCCTGGTTCGGAACCTCCTCGGGCCCGCTTCAGCACCTGAATCTCGCCAGTTTCCGGGCCATCGAGACCGGCCTGCCGATCGTACGCTCCACCCCGACCGGCGTCTCGGCGGTGATCGACCCGTGGGGGCGGGTGGTCCCGGGCGAACGCCTGGACTCCGGCGAGAGCGGCGTGATCGACGCCCGGCTTCCGGCGCCGACCGGGGCGACGATCTACGGGCGCGTCGGCGACCTGATCCTGCTTGTCCTCGTCCTGGCCCTGCTTTCCCCCGTGGCGAGCGGCTTTCTCCGTCGCAGGAGGATGGCGGAGGTCTAGGCAGGGGCCGCCCTGCCTCGCCATGAGCGGGAATTCACGTGACTTCGGGGTTCGCGACAGGCATTCAGTCGCCGATTCAGAACGGACGTAACCCGAGATGGCGAGAAGCGGAGAGGACGGTCCCCACCCCGTCGATAGGCATGTGGGACGACGTGTCGCCGAACGCCGGATCGCGCTCGGCTACAACCAGTCCGATCTCGGTCGCGCGCTGGGCGTCACCTTCCAGCAGGTTCAGAAGTACGAGAAGGGCTCCAACCGCATCTCGGCGTCCAAGCTGTGGCAGGTCGCGCAGTTCTTCAAGGTTGATCCCGCCTACTTCTTCGAGGGCCTCTACGCCCAGCCGGGCATGGCCGAGGCCGAGGGCGACGGCTTCCAGCACGACTTCCCCTCGACCCGCCACACCATCGAGATCGCGCGCCTGGCGCCGCGCCTGACGCCGGAGCGCCAGCGACTGGTCGCCGACCTCGTCCGCCAGCTGGCCGGCGAGGCCGACGCCGCATCCTGACGCGGGTCCGTCCGGTTCAGCCCTCGGAGCGACGCTGGCCGAAGGTCGGCGCACGCGCCTTCTGCTCCTCCCAGTAGGCCGCCCCCTCGTCCGGCTTGAACATGGTGCGCGCCACGCCGTCGGAGTCCACCACGGCGAAGGTGTTCGTCGAGGCCTGATACAACAAAACGTCGCCGTTCGGCCGTGTCGCGCGTTCCACGTCGGACGGCGTGCGCTTGGTGAAGGCCTCCACCTGCGCGAGGTAGGCTTCCGGCGTCCGGGCGTCGAAGTCCGCCCCGTTACGTTCGAACAGACGCCGGACCTTTTCGTCGACGCTCTCGCGGCGATTGGCGGTTATCGCGGCCGCGGCCTCCGGCGCGGCGGCGCCGCCGGTCGCGGCGGCCGAGGTGAGCTCAACGGCGCTCTCGACCGCCGCCGCCTCGACACGCTCGCGCGTCTGCACCGCCGAGGCGGGTGCATCGCAGGCCGTCAGCAGCAAGGCCGCGCCCAGGCCGCCCAGGATCGTTCTCTTCATCGCATCGCCCTCCTCAGGTCCCCGCGGACGGAGCTAAACACAGACACGGTGTTCATGCAATGTTCCGTATCGATGTTCTCCGTCGTCCGCTCGACGGCGTAGCGGGACGCGGCTAAGGCTGCCCCCATGGACATGGTGGGCAAACGCATTCTGCTCGTGGTCGGCGGCGGCATCGCCGCCTACAAGGCGCTGGAGCTGATCCGCCTGCTGGCCAGGACCGGCGCCGAGACGCGCGTGATCCTGACGGAGTCCGGGGCCCGGTTCGTGACGCCCCTGTCGCTCGCCGCCCTGACCGGCCATCCGGCGCGCGTGGCGCTGTTCGAGCCGGACGAGGAGACGGCGATGGGCCACATCGAGCTGTCGCGCTGGGCCGACCTGGTCGTCGTGGCGCCGGCGACGGCGGGCCTGATCGCCAAGGCCGCCAACGGG
Source organism: Brevundimonas sp. (assembly GCA_046290035.1). Taxonomy (GTDB): domain Bacteria; phylum Pseudomonadota; class Alphaproteobacteria; order Caulobacterales; family Caulobacteraceae; genus Brevundimonas. Next base: position 1,271 of record JBKBUS010000189.1, on the reverse strand, counting down.
CTGGCGGACGACCTCGCCTCCACCACTCTGATCGCCACCGACAAGCGAGTATTGATGGCGCCGGCCATGAACGTGCGCATGTGGCTGCACCCGGCCGTACAGGCAAACGTGGCTCGCCTGAAGGCCTTCGCGACGCCGGGCGTCGCCTTCGTCGGGCCGGACGAGGGCGAGATGGCGTGCGGCGAGTTCGGTCCCGGGCGAATGGCGGAGCCGGCGGAGATCCTGGAGGCGATTCGCGCCGAGCTGGCCGGACCGGCGGCGCGGCCGCTGCTCGGCCGGCGGGCGCTGGTCACGGCCGGGCCGACGTTCGAGCCGATCGATCCGGTGCGGGGGCTGACCAACCGCTCCTCCGGCAAGCAGGGGTACGCCATCGCCGGAGCGTTGGCCCGGCGCGGGGCGGAGGTGACGCTGGTTTCGGGCCCCGTCGCCCTGGAAGCCCCGCCGGGCCTCCGTCGCGTCTTCGTCGAGACGGCGCTGGAGATGAAGGCCGCCTGCGAGGCCGCTCTGCCGGTGGATGTCGCCGTCATGACAGCGGCCGTCGCCGACTGGCGGCCGGACCAGGTCGCCACCGGCAAGATCAAGAAGGCCCCGGGCGGTCCGCCCTCGCTGGCCCTGACCGAGAACCCCGACATCCTGGCCGGTCTCGCCGCCACAGGTCCCCGCCGTCCCCGGCTGGTGGTCGGTTTCGCCGCCGAGACCGAGCACCTTATCGCCAACGCCCGCGCCAAGCTCAGCCGCAAGGGCTGCGACTGGATCGTGGCCAACGACGTCAGCGCCGACGTGTTCGGCGCGGACGGCAACGCCGCGACGCTCATCACCGCGGACGGCGAGGAGGCCTGGCCGCGCCAGTCCAAGGCCGAGCTGGCCGAGGCGCTGGTCGACCGCATCGCGGACCATCTGACGACACTGGGAGCCCCATGACGCGCGTCCTCTTCCAACGCCTGCCGCACGCGGAGAGCCTGCCCTTGCCTGCCTACGAGACGCCGGGATCGGCGGGGATGGATTTGCGCGCCGCCGTGCCCGAGGATCAGCCCATGACGCTGTCGCCCGGCGCGCGGGCGCTGGTGCCCACGGGCCTGAAGATGGCTCTGGAGCCGGGTTTCGAGGCCCAGGTGCGGCCGCGCTCGGGCCTGGCGCTGAAGCACGGGATCACCTGCCTGAACAGCCCCGGCACCATAGACGCCGACTATCGCGGCGAGGTGGGGGTGATCCTCGCCAATCTCGGCCAGGAGCCGTTCGTCATCCGGCGCGGCGAGCGCATCGCCCAGATG
>JBKBUS010000188.1:0-4456 GCA_046290035.1 Brevundimonas sp. | reverse complement strand
CGAACTCCTTGGCGATTTCATAGCGAAGCCGGACGCCCGCCTCGACATGGGTGAACCCGGAGCCCAGACCGAGCTCCGGCACGTCGGAGGCCGAGGCCTCGACCTCGACGCGCGGCTGCAGGATCAGGCGCTGGGTGATGCGCTGGTCGTATTCGGCCTCGACCCGCGCGGTCAGGTCGCCCTCGGTCGACAGGAAGGCGGCGGCGTCGACTTCCCACCAGTAGGGGGCCAGGCCCTGAAGCCCGAGCACCAGATGCGTCGGATCCTCGCCGTCGTCGCGGAAGTCCTGGCGCACGCCGGCCTGCAGGTCCCAGAAGGGCGAGATCGCGCGGCTGTAGAGCGCCTGGACCTCGCCCTCGGCCTCGCCGTCGAAGTCGCCTTCGCCCTCGGATTTCCACCAGAAGCGGTTGATGTCGCCGCCGGTCCAGCCCGCCACATCCCAGGTCCAGCCCTCCTCGCCGTCGTCGAAGCCGACCTCCAGCCGGTCGACGATGACGGCCGTGGCGCGCACGTCGCCGTTCTCGCGCCTCAGGATGTCTCGGGCGCCGGCCATCTGGTCGCCCCCCCAGATGGCGTCGGCGGCATGGGCCGGGCCGGACAGGGCGGCGGGCGGCAGGGGCGGCTGGCGCGGACGGCCCTCGTCGTCGGCGCTGGTCGGCACGTCGGGCGGCCCTCCGGCAGACGCGCCGACCATGTCGTGGCCCGCGTGGGGGGCGGACTGGGCCGGCATCGCATGACCGGCGTGAGGGTCAGCGGTCGGCGCTGGCGCGCTCATTCCGTGGCCGACATGCGGATCGGCGGCCTGAGCGGGCGCGGGCATGGCGTGTCCCGCATGCGGATCAGCCGCCGGCGCCTGCGTCGGCTGTGCGGGCGTCGCATGACGGCTGTGATCCTGGGCGGCCGCCGCTCCGGCGACGAGCAGCAGGGGGGCGAGCGCGGTCATCAGACGGATCATGCCGCGTCTCCATCCAGCGGGCGGACGGTGACGACGTTGAACATGCCCGCGTGCATGTGCATCAGCATGTGGCAGTGGAAGGCCCAGTCGCCGGGCGCATCCGCCGTCAGGTCGAAGGTGACCTTGGACCCCGGCGCGACATTGACCGTGTGCTTCAGCGGCTGATGCCCGGGCGGGCCGCCCGTCACCAGCTCGAAGAAGTGGCCGTGCAGGTGGATCGGGTGGGCCATCATGGTGTCGTTGACCAGCGTCACCCGCACCCGCTCGTTCCGCTCGAAGCGGATCGGCTCGACGATCTCGGAGAATTTGCGGCCGTCGAAGCCCCACATGAACCGTTCCATGTTGCCGGTCAGGTGGATCTCAAGCGCGCGGGACGGCGGCCTCTGATCCTTGTTGGGGGCCAGGGACACGAGGTCGGTGTAGACCAGCACCCTGTGCGGGACGTCCTCCAGCCCCATGGGCCGCTCGCCCAGGCGGTTGGCCGGGTCCGAGGCGATCATGTCGACCCCGACGCCGACCGCCATGCCGACCGGGGCGTTGTCCGGATTGCGCATGTCGTGATCCATGCCGCCGTGACCCATGGCGGCATGGTCGACTGGCGCGGCGGCAGGCTGGCCGTGACCCATGGCGGAATGATCCATGCCTCCATGACCCATGGCCGAGTGGTCCATGCCCGCCATGCCGCCCATGCCCATGTCGCGCATGGTGAGCGTGGGAACCTCGCGCAGCGGCGGGACCTCGGCCGTCATGCCGAGGCGCGGCGCCAGCGTCGCTCGCGCCATGCCGGATCGATCCACGGACTCGGCGACCAGGGTGTAGGCGCGGTCCTCGGTCGGACGGACGACGACGTCATAGGTCTCGGCCACCGAGATCTGGAACTCGTCGGTCTCGACCGGGCGCACGTTCTCGCCGTCGGCGTTGACCACCGTCATGGCCAGGCCCGGGATGCGGACGTTGAAGATCGACATGGCCGAGGCGTTGATGACCCTCAGGCGCACCCGTTCGCCGGGCCGGAACAGGCCGGTCCAGTTCTCGGCCGGGCCATGGCCGTTGACCAGATAGGTGTAGGTCGTGCCGTTGACGTCGGCGATGTCGCGCGGGTCCATCCGCATTTGACCCCACATCCGGCGGTCGGCGAGCGACATGCCGTCCTCGCCGGACAGCAGACCGGACAGGGTCGTGCGTGACTGGTTGAAGTAGCCGGGGCTCTTCTTCAGCCGGTCCAGGATCTCGTGGGGGTGCAGGAAGCTCCAGTCCGACAGGACGATCACATGCTCGCGGTCGTAAGCCACCGGATCGGCCCCCGCCGGATCGATGATCAGCGGCCCGTAGTGGCCCATCGCCTCCTGCAGGTTGGAGTGGCTGTGATACCAGAAGGTGCCCGACTGGATGACCGGGAACTCGTAGTCGAAGGTCTCGCCCGGCCGGATGCCGGGGAAGCTGACGCCCGGCACCCCGTCCATGTGGAAGGGCAGAAGCACGCCGTGCCAGTGGATGGAGGTGTCCTCGTCCAGGGTGTTGGTGACGGACAGCCGCGCCGTCTGGCCCTCGCGCAGCCGGATCAGCGGGGCCGGCAGGGTCCCGTTCACGGTGATCGCGTGGCCCGTCCGCCCACCCACGGTGAAGGACGAATGACCGACGCTGAGCCGCACGGCCGGGCCTTCAAGCGTCGGGAGGTCGGCGCGCAGGCCCGCCGACCCGCTCTGCGCCCATGCGGGCAGCAGGCCCTGAACCGCCCAGGCGGTCGCCGCGCCGCCCATCCCCTTGAGAAGTCTTCGGCGATTTCGGTCGATCATGGAGTGAGGTCTCGATTCCATCGGCGCAGACTTGCACTGCGTACGTTGGTACGGAGTCAATGTTGCGGCCTGCGACCAACCGTCCCCTCCCCCTCGGGGCTACGTCCTGCTGACCTGACGATGTCCGGCGTCGGCGGATGCAGGGTTCCGGGGATTGGAGCCATGGCGGACGGTGGCCGCGCCCAGCCGGGCATGCCGCCCGACGGCTGCGCGTTTTCGTGCGAGGCGCACACCGAGCCTCTTGAGCGAGGTCCTGCTCATCTCTCGGCGTCGAAGTCAGACGGTGGGGAGTTCCAGGCCCTGCCGACCGCACGGGCCACTGCGGCCAGAACCGCATCTCGTTCGCTCGCCGCTTGACGGGATTCCGCCAGGAACACCGCGACGGCGATCGTCCGCCCGTCGGCCGTCCTGAAAAGGCCCACGTCGTTAGTCACGGCGTTCAGGCCTTCGAAGTCCGAGCTCGTGCCGGTCTTGTGGGCCACGGTCCAGCCCGCCGGCGCTCCGGCCCGAAGGCGGGTCGGGAAGGTTCTTGTTCGCCCCATCACGCCGAGGAAGTACTCGGTCGAGGCTTCCGACAGTATCCGGCCCCGGGCCAGCCGATCGAGGAACTCCACCGTCGCAAAGGGCGTGGCGGTGTCGCGCGGATCGGCGAGGTAGGCCTCGAAGGCGGCCCTTCGCTGCGCGGGGGACAGCCGCTCCCGTGCCTGGCGCAGTGTCGCTGAATCCGCGAACTCGGCTCGCCAGACCAAGCCGGTGATCTCGGTCTGAAGCTGTCGCTCGTTACGGTCGACGCGAATTCCGCCGTTCGCCTCGGCGTGCCGCAGGAAGTCGGCAAGCCCGGGCGCTCCGCCCAACCGCTCGAAAAGATAGTCGGTTGCGGCGCTGTCGCTTTCCACCACCGCCCGTTCGATCAAGTCCCCGAGCGTGGTCCGGAACTCGCCCTGTTGCTCCACGATCCGCGCGAGCGGCTGGACGTGGAGGCTGAGGTCCTCTCGCCGAAGGACGACCTCGTCGTCGAGCCGCCAGCCGCGATGGTCGACCGCGTGCATGGCCGCGGCCCCGACGATCAGCTTCATCACGCTCTGCAGGGAAAAGCGCTGATCGCCATTGACGCACGCGATCCGCGCCTGACCCTCAAGCGCGCAGGCGCCGAGCCTGCCGTCGCTCTGGGTCGCGACGCTCCGAAGTTCCGCCTCGAGCGCGATGTCCGATATCGGCTCGCTCGTCCGCCCGGGAGACGCGCAAGCGCCCAGAACCATCAGCAACGCCGCGGGGGTTAGGAGGCTCGCTGTCATCGTGTTTTCGCAGGGCCTACGGCCGTGGCGGCGGACATGATCAGCGGCGAGCTTGTGAGCGCCGTCCGAGCGCCAGGCCTTCGGCTTCGGGCGGCGACTTCACGAAGGGATCTGCTCGCCTGCATGCTTGGGGTCGCGAGGTGATGCTTGCAGGCGGCCGGCTCCGTTCCTCCGTTCTCGGCGCCGGATCGCTTTGGAGACGGGATGGACGCTGAGACCTGCACCGGCAGGAGCGCGGCGCTCAGCAGATAACCCAGCACGGCCGCGCCGCCGTAGCCCACCAGCGGCGTGGGCTGATCGCCTAGGGCCGCGGCCGCCAGGATCGCCGCCCAGCCTGCGCCGAACGCGAGCAGGGGTCCACGCGGGGCGGATCGCGAGAACACCGCCGGCAGGGCGGGCGCGATAAGCAG
>JBKBUS010000187.1:0-4474 GCA_046290035.1 Brevundimonas sp. | reverse complement strand
TCGTTGCCGATGTCGCTGCTGGAGCAGCGAGCCAGCTCGATGGAGGTCTCCCGCATCTGACCGCGCGTGTCGCGACAGTCGGCATAGAGGCGACCCTGGTTCACATAGGCGCCGGTGCAGCTCTGCTGATAGCTGCCCCGCGGCGCTCCGCGGGCCTGGGCCTCGGCGCTCTGGGGCGCGAGTGAAAGCGCGGCGGCGGCCGCGCCGACAGCGAGCGCGAACTTGATCATGGTGGTCTCCTTTCCGCGCGGCACGCGCCGCGCCCTCTTCATCGAAATCTAGCGGCGTCCGGCCGGTCGCATGGACGACACCCGGTCGTTCCATCCCAGCGGGACGAGCGTGGTCACGTCGGCGTCGAAGATGCGGCACTCGCCCCTGAAGTCCACGTGCTCGCAAAGCTCCCAGGCGCCGCGCAGCTGGAACGAGCTGAGCCGGTCGTTGAAGCCATGGGCCACGAGGTTGGGCACCTCGCCGCCGAACTGCAGCATCTGGCCGTTGAAGTTGGTGTGTTCATAGACGCGGATGCTCGACCGCCAGCGGCGGCCGCCATTCCAGTCGTCGTTCGGCCGTTCGCGACGCTGAACGCAGGTCAGGCGACCGTCGACGTTCTCGAACTCGCGGCTGGCGCAGCTGGAGATCGTCGCCTCCGTCATGCGCGGAAACCCGGTCCGGTCGCGACAGGTGGCGTGCAGGCGGTCGAAGATGACGTGCGGCGCGCTGCAGGTGTTGACCCAGCTGCCGCCGGGCAAGGACTGGTTGAACTGGCGCGCCTCGACGGGCGTCCCCTGCGCCGTCGCCGCCAGGATGGTCGCCGCGGCGAACGCGAAACTGGTGATTCTCATCTGTCCCTCCCCAGGCCGTCTGCGGATGACCAACCTAAGCGGTTCTATCATGAACCCCGGCTGTATGACGGCGTCAGATGACGTTTTCTTCGCGCCAGAAACAGCCTATAGGAGAACCTCCGCGCCCGGCCGAAAGGTCGGGCGCCGCCGTTTCCGGCGTCTGGCGACGCCTCTCACCTTCGGGACCGACTTTCATGACCGACATCCTGATGCCCAAGGCCACCGCGGTCTGGCTGGTCGACAACACCTCCCTCACCTTCGAACAGATCGCCGACTTCTGCGGCCTGCACCCGCTGGAGGTGCGCGGGATCGCCGACGGCGACGTGGCGCGCGACATCCGCGGCGCCGACCCCCTGGTGAACGGCCAGCTGACGCGCGACGAACTGGACAGGGCGCAGGCCGACGCCAGCTACCGCATGAAGGCGGTCGTCAGCCGGCACGCCGAGATGCTGAAGCCGGTGAAGCCCGCGCCGCGCTACACCCCCGTGTCGCGCCGCCAGGATCGCCCGGACGCGATCATGTGGTTCGTGAAGAACCACCCGGAGGTCACCGACGCCCAGATCGCGAAGCTGCTTGGCACCACCAAGGCCACCATCGAGAGCGTGCGCAACCGCACCCACTGGAACGCCGCCAACATCAAGCCGGTCGACCCGGTGACTCTGGGTCTAGTCGGCCAGCTGCAGCTGGACGAGGTCGTGCGCAAGGCGGCCGAGAAGAAGGCCAAGGATGACGCCAAGAACGGCGGCGCCACCCTCCAGCCTGTCGGGGCCGAACCCGAACCCGAGGCGGACGTCGTCGAGGAGGAACCCGACGCCCGCAGCGGCCCCGAACCCACCGCGGAGTCCGTGTTCGGGACGCGCGACTGACGCCGTGAAGAAAAGGGCCCCGGGATCGCTCCTGGGGCCCTTCTCCTGAGAGGCGGGGGGCGCCTAGGGCGCTCGCATCTCCAACTGACTGATCTCTTCCTTGAGCCGAAGCTTTCGCTGCTTGAGCTCCCTCAGCTGCAGCGAGTCCGTCGACGGGCTGCGCATCGCCTGATGGATGGCCTCATCCAGAGAGCGGTGACGATTCCCCAGTTCGCGGATCCGAGCTTCGATGGTCATGGCTTGCGCCTCCATGTCTAAGGGACAAGAAGAGTGAGCGCCCATATTGACGACCTGTGGAATCACATCCGTGTGACGCCAAAGCTCGCCTGGACCCTCGGAGCCTGACCCCGAAAATGGCCGAAGATTTGAACTCTGCCGTAGACGCACGCCGGATCGTCGTCGGCATCTCAGGCGCCTCCGGCGTGATGTACGGCGTGCGGGCGCTGGAGGCGCTGCGGGCGCTCGGGGTCGAGACGCATCTGGTGGCGACCCGCGCGGCCATGCTGACCCTGGCCGAGGAAACCGATCTCTCGCCCGACGACCTGACCGCGCGGGCCGACATCGTCCACAAGCTGGCGGACGTGGGAGCGTCGATCGCCTCGGGCTCGTTCCGGACGCTGGGCATGCTGATCGCGCCCTGTTCGGTCAGGACCATGAGCGAGATCGCCACCGGCGTGACCTCGACCCTACTGACGCGCGCCGCCGACGTGACGCTGAAGGAGCGTCGCCCCCTCGTCCTCATGGTGCGCGAGACGCCGTTCCACCTGGGCCACCTGCGGACCATGACCCAGTTGACGGAGATGGGCGCGATCATCGCCCCGCCCCTGCCCGCGCTCTATGCCCGGCCCCGGTCGGTGGAGGAGATCATCGACCAGTCGGTCGGGCGGGCCCTCGACCTGTTCGGGCTCGATTGGCGCGCCACGAAGCGCTGGGAGGGGCTGGGTCAGGACCCCCGCAAGGCCGATGACTGACCTGTGGCGCTGGGCGCTGACGGCCTATGCGGCGCAGGGCGTGCAGGAGGCCTGCCTGGCGCTGCAGGACTCCGCCGATCAGGACGTGCCACTTCTGCTGTGGGCCGCATGGACCGCGCGGACCGGCCGGCCGCTGGACGAAGACGCTCTGGAAGCCGCCTGCGACCTGGCGCGCGCCTGGCGTGAACAGGCGGTCGGGCCGCTCAGAGCCGTGCGGCGGAATCTCAAGGCCCGGCATCCCGATCTGGACGATGCGGCCCGGGAGGCGGTGCGGGCGCAGGTGAAGGCGGCGGAGCTCGCCGCCGAGCGCGCGCTTCTGGAGGGGCTGGAGGCGCAGTCGCCGCCGAGCGCCGGATCGCCCCTGCCAACGCTCGACACCCTGATCGCCGTGTCGCGGGCGTGGTCCGCCCGCGTGCCCCGCGCGCTCCTCCAGACCCTGGCCGAACGCCTTCCGGACTGACGCGGCCTGAGCTATAAGCCCGGCCCTTCCGGGGCTTTCAGACATGAACGACGACGCCACGCCGATCGACGAGGAGACGATCCTCCTGAGCGCGCGCGTGAAGGCGCTTCGTCAGGAGCACGCCGATCTCGACGCCTCCATCGAGGCGCTGGAGCGGATGCCGATCCCGGATCAGCTGCTGATCGCGCGGATGAAGCGCCGCAAGCTGTCCCTGCGCGACGAGATCGTGAAGATCGAGGCGCGCATCCTGCCCGACATCATCGCCTGAGGCCGGACCTAGGGTTCAGGTCTTGGATCTCAGGAGAGGGCGGTCTCGCCGCGAAGCCTCCGGCCGACCGCCTAACCCCTAGGCCCTACTCCCTCTCTTGCGCACCCACATCGCGGCGTCGGCTTCGGCGAGCCACACTTCCGGGTCCTCATGGCCGGCGAAGGCGCGCACGCCGATGGAACCGCCCAGCGGCGCGGTGCGGCCCTCCCATTCGAACGGATGGGCGTCGAAGGCGTCGGCCAAGCGACGGGCTTTCTCGCGCCCCTCGTCGAGCCCCGCGTTGAGCATGAGCAGCGCGAACTCGTCGCCGCCCAGCCGGCCCACGGCGTCGGACTCGCGCACATTGGCCAGCAGCATCTCGGCCACCCTGACCAGCGCCGCGTCGCCCGCCGCATGACCCAGGGTGTCGTTCACGCCCTTGAAGCCGTCCAGGTCCATGTAGAGCAGCACCGCCGGAGCGTCGTAGCGCCGGCAATAGGCCATGGTCCGGCGCATCGCCTCGACGAAGCCGCGACGGTTCAGCGCCGGGGTCAGGACATCGTGGTCGGCCGCGGCCTCCGCCGCCTCGGCCCGCGCCTTCAAGGCGGCGACCTCGGCGCGCAGGCGCTCGATCTCGGCGATCAGGTCCTTGTCGGCCGCGTCCAGCAATCGGAACTCCCCGCGCGACTCAAGCCATCCCGCGCCATGGCAGGGTAGCCGCCTGAGTTGCGGGCGCAACGCGGGTGCTGTAAGCGCGCGCTTTCCCGAAGGCCAGGACGAGGCGACATGGCTCCTTCGCGTGCAGATCAGCGCCCGCCCGTGGCCATCGTCATGGGCAGCCGGTCCGACTGGCCGACCATGAAGCACGCCGCGGAGGTGCTGGAACGACTGGGCGTGGCCTATGACGCCCGCGTGGTGTCGGCCCACCGCACGCCGGATCGGATGTACGCCTTCGCCAAGGGCGCGGCGGCCGAAGGCTTCAGGGTCATCATCGCCGGGGCCGGCGGCGCGGCGCACCTGCCGGGCATGATCGCGTCCCTGACCGTCCTGCCCGTTCTGGGCGTGCCCGTGAAGTCCAAGGCGCTGAA
>JBKBUS010000186.1:0-4478 GCA_046290035.1 Brevundimonas sp. | reverse complement strand
GTCCAGCAGGATCAGCAGCGGCCCGTTGGCCCGCACCTCCGCGCTGAACAGATAGTCCACCGCCGACCCGCCGTCGGCGAAGTGCACGATCTCGTTGCCGATGTTGGCGCGGCGGATGTTCTTCTCGATCAGCTTGGCGTGACCGTGATCGTCCTCGACCATCACGATCTTCACGGCGGCGGTCATGCGGCGTCTCCCGGGTCCTGAACGACGAGGCGTTTGGGGAATTTCAGTCTGAATGTCGAGCCTTGGCCGAGCTCGGACTCCAGCTCGACGACGCCTCCGAGCCGCCGAACGCTGTTCCTGACGAAGGCGAGGCCGAGCCCTTCGCCGGGCCGGTCCTGCCGGCCGGAACGACGGAACAGCTCGAAGATCCGTTCGTGGTCCTTGGCCGGGACGCCGCGCCCATTGTCGGCGATCTCATAGACCACCCAGCCGCCCGGCGCGTCCCGCCCGGTCACCCGGATCAGCCCGGGTCTCGACGGATCCAGGTACTTCACGGCGTTGTCGATCAGGTTGCCGAACACCTGCTCCATCGACAGGCGGTCACTCTCCACCTCGGGCAGGTCGCCAACCTCGATCTCGGCGTCGGCGGCGTCGGTCTGGTGGCGCACGCTGTCGGCGATGCCCTGCGCCAGCTTCCTCATGTCCAAAGTCTCGGGCGTCAGCGTCCGGCGGCCCTCGCGCGACAGCTTCAGGATGGCGTTGATCAACCGGTCCATCTTGGCGGTCGAGGCACGGATGAAGCCGATCGCCTCGGGCACGTCCTCGCGCACCGCCGTGCGAGCGTCCGCATCCACCAGGTCGGGCGCGGCCTCCTCGAGCCTGCGGATCTGGCCTTCCAGGGCCTTGCCGGCCTGATCCAGTTCCGAGGTGTAACCCATCACATTGACCAGCGGCGCGCGCAGGTCGTGGCTGACGATATAGGCGAAGCGCTGGATCTCCTCGTTGGCGCGGACCAGCTCGGCGGTGCGGGTCCGCACCGTTTCCTCGAGCCCGGCGTTGGCCTGATCGAGCGCCGCCCGTGCGGCCTGGACGTCGGCCAGATAGCGTCGCACCAGCCAGATCGACACGCCGGCCAGAATGATGATCAACACCCCCGCCAGACCGTTGATGACCAGGGTCGCCAGCGCCGAGCGCTCCGACGCCGCCTGCCGCGCCAGCAGCAGGCGCCGTTCATGATCGCCGATCGCGTCCACCTCGGCGCGCATGGCGTCCATCAGGATCTTGCCCCGCCCGGTCCGGATCAGGGACACCGCCTCGCCGATCCGCCCGGTCGCGGCCAGTTCGACGCCGCGCCTCAGCGTGAGCATGCGCTCATCGACGATGTAGCGGATGCGGCGCGCCTTCTCGGTTTGCTCCGGATTGTCGGCGACCAGCCGCTCCAGCCGGTCCATCTCCTCGGGCAGCTCGCGCAGCGCCTCGTTGTAGACCGCCAGATACGGTCCCCGGCCGGTGAGCAGATAGCCGCGCTGCCCGGTCTCGGCGTCGACCGCGAGGGTCAGCACGCGCTGGGCGGTCAGGCGCACCTCCTGGGTGTGCTCCACGCTGCGGTTGAAGCTCTCGGTCCGCGAGACCATCAGGAAGGTCGCGACGTTGGCGGCCATCAGAAGGGCCAATGCGGCCCCCAGCAGCAGCACGATGGAACGCCCGAGCGTGGGCGTGCGCAGGAAGGCGGCCAGGTCGGCCGGCCAGCGGCGGAAATCGATCGGCATGCCCCCGTCTATCCTTCACACCCCGCGAGTAGAAGCGGGGAACCCTCGCCCGACTTCGGGCTTACGGTTAAGGTTGCAAGCGAGCGAAAAGTTCCCGACCCGGGGAGGGGAAGATGGTCTGGTGGTGGTGGATCCTGCCTGGGGTCCTGGCCTTCTGCGGTCTGGTGTTCCTGATCTCAGGGCTGTCGAGCCTGTTCAAGGGGCGCCCGATAAGCGGCCTGCTGGGCGCGATCGGCGGCGGCGGGCTGGCGGCGGCGGGTGTCGCGATCGCCCTGTTCGGCATGAACCTGCAGACGTGGCAGCGGCTCACCTACGAGCAGGCGGTGGCCACGATTTCGTTGCGCCAGACCGCGCCCCAGCGGTTCGAGGCGACGGTCACGCGGCCCGACGGATCCTCCCGCGCCTATCCGCTGGCCGGCGACGAGTGGCGGATCGAGGCGCAGGTGCTCCGCTGGGAGTCCTGGGCCAATGTGCTGGGGCTGAACGCCCAGTACCGGCTGGAGCGCCTGTCCGGCCGCTACCGCAGCATCGAGCAGGAGCTGAACGACGAACGCAGCGCCCATGATCTGACCCTGCCCGCAGACCGCGAGCGCGACCCCTGGGATCTGGACGCCTGGCTGGTCGCCCAGCGCATGGGCCGCTACGTGCGCGCGGTCGACACCCTCTACGGTTCGGCCGCGTACATGCCGATGGCCGATGGCGCGGTCTACGAGGTCTGGCTGACCCAATCCGGCCTGATAGCCCGCCCCGCCAACGCCGCCGCCGACACCGCCTCCACCGACGGAGGATGGGTCAGGGCGCGGTAGCCAATTCCTCCCCCGCCTTGCGGGGGAGGAAACGCGGCGAGACTAAACGCTCCCCACCGTCCTCAGCCGCGCCTTGGGGTGGATCTCGTTCTGGCTCATGACCACGGTCTGGCCCCTGAACCGCTCGATGATGGAGCGGACGTAGGGTCGGGTCTGGGCGGCGGTCAGCAGCACCGGCGTCTCGCCCGCCATGGCGGCGCGCTCGAACACGTCGCGCACGCCCCGGATGAAGTCCTGCAGCCGCGACGGGGCCATGGCCAGCTGCTTGTCCTCGCCCGGGCCGATCAGGCTCTCGGCGAACGCCTGCTCCCAGTCCGGCGACAGCGTGACGATCGGCAGGGCGCCGTCGTCGCCCTTGTGCTGCCAGCACAGCTGGCGGCCCAGTCGCCCGCGCACATGCTCCACCAGCTGGGTCACCGACGAGGTGTGCGGCGCCGCCTCTGCCAGCCCCTCCAGGATCGTCGGCAGGTCGCGGATCGACACCCGCTCGCGCAGCAGCGCCTGCAGGACCCGTTGCAGGGTCGTGGTGGAGACCACCGCCGGGATCAGCTCCTCGACCAGCTTCTTCTCCTCGGGCCCGACCTCCTTCAGCAGCTTCTGCACCTCCGCGTAGGAGAGCAGGTCCGCCATGTTCTCCTTCAGGATCTCGGTCAGGTGCGTCGTCAGGACCGTCGACGGATCCACCAGGGTGTAGCCCCGGAACGTCGCCTCCTCGCGCAGGCTCTCGTCGATCCAGGTCGCGGGCAGGCCGAACGCCGGCTCGCGCGTGTGCTCGCCCGGCAGCTCGACCTGACGACCGGCGGGGTCCATGGCCATCAGGGAGCCCAGCCGCACCTCGCCGGAGCCGGCCTCCATCTCCTTGATGCGGATGGCGTAGCCCTGGGTCGGCAGGCGCATATTGTCGAGGATGCGCACGCTCGGCATGACGAAGCCGTACTCCTGCGCCAGCGCCCGGCGCAGCGCCCGCACCTGGTCGGTCAGCCGCCGCCCTTCCAGCTCGTTGATCAGGCCGAGCAGCGAATAGCCCAGCTCGATCTTGACCTCGTCGATGGCCAGGGCCGTGCCGATCGGCTCCTCGACGTCGTCGGCCGGCTTGGTCTCGATCACCGGCTCGACCTTGGGCTTCAGCCGCGCCCGGCCCAGCCGCCAGGCCATGAAGCCCGCCCCCAGCGCCAGGGCCGCGAACGGCAGGATCGGCATGCCTGGGATCAGGCCGATCAGGCCCGAGGCGCCGGACACGACGCCCAGGCTGACGGGGTTGGTGGCCAGCTGCTGCACCAGCGCCTTGTCCGCCGATCCCTCGACCCCGGCCTTCGACACCAGAAAGCCCGCGGCGATCGAAACGATCAGCGCCGGAACCTGGGTCACCAGGCCGTCGCCGATGGTCAGCAGGATGTAGCTGTTGGCGGCGTCTCCGGCCGCCATGCCGTGCTGCAGCACGCCGATCAGCACCCCGCCGATGGCGTTGATGAAGGTGATGATCAGCCCCGCGACCGCGTCGCCGCGCACGAACTTCGAGGCGCCGTCCATGGCTCCGAAGAAGGTGGATTCCTGCTCCAGCTCCTTGCGGCGTCGCTTGGCCTCGGCCTCGTCGATCAGACCGGAGGACAGGTCCGCGTCGATCGCCATCTGCTTGCCCGGCATCGAGTCCAGGGTGAAGCGGGCCGACACCTCCGCGATGCGGGTCGAGCCCATGGTGATGACCACGAAGTTCACCACCAGCAGGATGGCGAAAACGATGATCCCGATGATGAAGCTGCCGCTCATCATCAGCTCGCCGAAGGCCTGGATCACCGCGCCCGCGCTGTCGGCGCCCTCGTGGCCGTGGCTCAGGATCAGGCGCGTCGAGGCCAGGTTGAGGCCAAGGCGGTAAAGCGTCGCCACCAGCAGGACCGTCGGGAAGATGGCGAAGTCCAGCGGCTTCTTCATCATCAGCGCGGTCATCAGGATCAGCACG
>JBKBUS010000185.1:0-4504 GCA_046290035.1 Brevundimonas sp. | reverse complement strand
GAGGCGCTGAAGGACGCGCTGGCGGATCAGGCGAACGCGGAGGCGGTCGAGGGCGACGGCTATGAGCGGGCGCCGACCGCGTGCAAGGCGCCGGGCCTGTTGCTGATCGACCCGCCGTTCGAGCGGCCCGACGACTATCTGCGGGCGGCGGCCTGCGCGGCCGAGGCGCGGCGGCTGAGGCCGGGGGTCGCGGTCGCGATCTGGACGCCCCTGAAGGACCTGGAGACGTTCGACGGATTTCTCCGCACGCTGGCCAAGGCCGGGGCGGGGGATGCGCTGGTGGTCGAGGCGCGCCTGAGGCCGCTGACCAATCCCATGAAGATGAACGGCTGCGCCATGGTGCTGATCGGGGCCCCGGAGGCCGTCGAGGCCGAGGCGCGGGCGACGGCGGACTGGGTGGTGGCGAACCTGGGCGACGCGGGCGGCAAGGCCAACGTCTGGCGCGCCTGATCTAGGGCGCCGCTCGCGCGATCTCGACGACGATCGGGCTGTGGTCGGAGCCGGTGGGGCGACCGAGGCGGCGCGAGACCACCGTCAGCTCGGGCGAGACCCAGGCGTGGTCGATGCCGATGCGGGCGAAGGCGGGCGCGCTCGCGGGCCAGGTGCCCGGAAAGCCGCGCGCGGGCGTCAGGTTTATCGCCTTCAGCTGACGGCCGATGCGCGCATTGCTGACGCTGTTGAAGTCGCCCGCGGCGATGAAGGGGCCGGGCTGGCCGGCCATCCGCGCCTCCAGCGCCATGACCTGGGTGATCTGTCCCCACTGATACTGGAAGGGCCAGGGGCGGGTCAGGTGGGCCGCGATCACGGTGACCGGGCCGAGCGCGGTCTCAGCGCGCGCGCCCTGGGCGTGCAGGCCGTCCGCCGGAACTGGCGACGCCGTGAGCGGCCGTCGCGAGGCGACGATGTTCTCGCGCCAGCCGATGCGTTCCGGCGCGCGATGGGGATAGCCCGCCAGGACGCGATCGATCTCGGCCTTCACGCCCGGCCCCACCTCGACCAGCACCACGAGGTCGGCGTCGGCCTCCGCGATCGAGGCGGCGATGCGGTCCACGTCGTCGTTCTCGACGTGCAGGTTGGCGACGTAGAGGGTGAGCCGGGGCGAGTCCGGCAGGGGCGCGGCGTGCGGCGGGACCGCCTGGCCCCAGACGGCGGCGGCGAGCACCAGGGCTGAGAGCCCCGACGCGCCCGCCGCGACCGTCAGACGCGCCAGCAGGGCGAGCGCCAAGGCCGCGACGGCGACGCTCAGCGCCGGGGCCGGAAACTGGGCCAGAAGATCCACCCAGCGATGCCCCACGCCGGACAGCGCCGCGACGCCCACGCCCAGACACGGCAGGACGGCCGCCGCCGCCGCCAGATCGGCCAGACGCCGCATCGAGATCATCGCCCGGTCCTCGACCTGTTGAACGTCCGACGTATGACGGCGTTATGCTGCGGCTGTCAGAAGGGGAGCGCCGCATGGCCCGCCGGTCCGTAGCCGATATCGAGAAAATCTGGTCCGGCGTCGAGGGGGTGAAGAAGATGTCCGACCGGGTGGTCGGGATCGGGCCCTTCGGCGTGGGTCTGGACGGCCTGCTGACCTGGGTGCCGGGGCTGGGCCTCGTCTATTCGGTCGGAGCCGGCGCCTATCTGATGATCCAGGGGATCCGCGCGAAGGCTTCGCCGCCGACGCTGGCGCGCATGCTGGCCTATCTGGTGGTCGACAGCGCCACGACCGAGCTCTTCCTGGTGGGCGATGTCGTCGACTTCTTCTTCCCCGGTCACCTGATGGCGGCGAAGGCGCTGCAGAAGGAGATCGAGGCGACGCACTGGGTCGAGGGGTCCGAGCGCGACGCCCGGGCGTCGGGCGAGCACGAGCAGCATCTGGCGCGCATCCGGGGCGACCGGAAGTTGAAGCGCGTGGTCTATCTGCACGACTGACGGCTTGACCGTGGGACCCGCCGTCCGCCAAGTGGTCGCGACTGAGCAGGGCCATTGGATGGCGAGCAGCTTGACCAGGGACGAACTCGCAGACGCGCTGGGCCGTGTCGCCGACGGCGACCGTGCGGCGTTTCGCGTCGTCTATGACGCGACCTCGGCGAAGCTGTTCGGCGTGGTGCTGCGTATCTTGGGCGATCGTCAGACCGCCGAGGATGTGTTGCAGGACGTCTATGTCACCGTGTGGAGCCGGGCCGGAGGCTTCGACGCCGGCCGCGCCAGCCCCATCACCTGGCTGGCGACGATCGCGCGGAACCGGGCGATCGATCGGCTGAGAACCCAGAAGCCCGCCGGGCGCACGGCGCCGGCGGAGGTGCTGGAGACCATGGCCGACGAGCGGGAGGACCCCGCGCAGGCCGTCGAGGCGGCGTCGGAGCGGAGCAGGCTGAACGGGTGCCTGAACGAACTCGACGCGCGCGCGTCCGAGGCCATCCGCACGGCCTTCTTCGACGGCGAGACCTATGAGACCCTGGCCGCGCGCGAAGGCGTGCCGCTGGGAACCATGAAGAGTTGGATCCGGCGCGGGCTGCTGCGCCTGAGGCAGTGTCTGGAACGATGAGCGAGGACCTGGACAGGGACGCCCCGGCCGATCTGGCGGCCGAGCTCTCGCTGAGGCTGCTGAGCCCGGCGGAGGAGGCCGGTGCGCAGGCGCGCGCGGCCTCGGACCCGGCCTTCGCCGCCGAGGTCGAGGCGTGGGACGCGCGGCTGGCGGGCATGATCGACGAGGTGGCGCCGGTCGAGGCTCCCCCGGGCGTATGGGCCGGCGTCCTGAGGCGGCTGCCGGCGAACGACGACGGCCGGACCGCCTTCTGGCGGCGCTGGGCGGTCGGGGCCACGGGGCTTCTGGCCGCGAGCCTCGTGGCCGTGGCGGTGCTGTCGGCGCAGCTGGCCGGCCGGCCCGCGACGGTGGAGGCGCCCGCGCCCCAGCCGATCCGCGTGGCGACGCTGAGGCTGGAGACGGGCCAGTCCGCCCTGATTCTCGCCTACGACCCGGCCACCGGCGCGCTGTTCGCCTCGCCCACCGAGGCCATGGCCGGCGACGAGCGCGTGCCGCACCTGTGGCTGGTCGGCGCGGACGGAGGCGTGACCCTGGTCGGCGCGGTGGACGGCGAGGAGGTGTCGCGCATGGCCATGCCGACGACGCTGGGCTCGGCGGCCGGCGGCGCCGTGGCGGTGGCGGTCTCCATGGAGGCGCCCGGCCATACGCCGGATCTGCACAGGCCCGACGGCCCGGTCGTGGCGTCCGGCGAACTGGAGCGACTGTAGCTGCATCCGGCGCGCGATCGCCTTCGTAGCTCCATGCGGATCGGGTGCGACGACGTCCCCCGGCGTCAGGTCCTGACAGCCCGCAACCGGTCCGGCGGGGAGGCCGCTCCAGCCCTTCCATAGGTCTCCCCGCCCTAATCATCCGTCCGGCCGCCCGGCTTCGCCCGCGGGCCGGGACGAAGTTTTCTCAAGAAATTCAGAGTCCTGCCCGCTTCGCAGGCGATCGCGCCTGCCAGTCCGCGCGGCTCGGTCAGCTTCGTGTCTCCAAACGCCGGAGATCGCGATGAGCCTGGATCACAGCGGCCGCCTGAACCTGCCCTATGTGGCGGCGGGGCAGCTGCAGAAACATGTCACCGTCAACGAGGGGCTGACCCGCCTGGACGTCCTGGTCCAGGCGACGGTCCGGAGCCGACGCGCGCCACCGCCGCCGGACCCCGTGGAGGGCGACCTCTATCTCGCGGACGAGGGCTGGACCTTCCCGGCCGGCGCGCTGGTGCGGTTCGATCTGCCCGGTTGGCTGGAGGTCCCGGTCCCCGACGGGCTGAGGATCTGGGTCGCTGACGAAGGCCGGATGGTCGTGCGCCACGACGGCGGGTGGCGCGAGCTGGGGCGGCGGCTCGGCGCGGTGGAGGAGCTGGAGCGCTTCGGGCTGGGGACGACGGCCGACGCTTCCAACCCCTTCGCCGCCAAGCTCAACAAGGCGCTCTGGACGGCTCGACCGGTGTCGGAGGGCGGCGACGGGTCGCTGCGCTATACGCTGAACAAGGACGGCGCGGGCGACGTGCTGTCCGTGCTGCTGCAGAGCGGCTACGGCGGGCGGGCCGAGTTCGGCCTGATCGGCGACGACGCCTTCAGCCTGAAGGTCAGCGCCGACGGCGCGAACTGGCGCGAGGCCCTGAGGGTCGATCCGGCGACCGGCCGTATCGGCGCGCCGGCGGGGGCCGGCCGGGTCGAGGCGAGCCTGTTCTCCAGCGACGGCGACTACGTCCCGCCCGCATGGGCGCGGCTGCTTCTGGTGTCCGCCGTCGGCGGCGGCGGGGGCGGAGGTTCAGGGCTGGCCGGCGCGGGCGGCGGCGGCGGCGGGGCGGGCGGCCTGGCCCGGCGCTGGCTGAGGGTGGACGACCTCGACGGCGATCTGGCCGTGACGCTCGGATCAGGCGGGGCGCCCGGCGCGGCGGGCGGCGACACGCGCGTCGCCGACGGCGGCGGAATCCGCCTGCGGGCCTTCGGCGGTCGGCCGGGTCTCGCCGGCGGGCCGGGGGGC
>JBKBUS010000184.1:0-4507 GCA_046290035.1 Brevundimonas sp. | reverse complement strand
TGGGCCGCCAGGCGGCCGGCGCGGGCGGCCAGGCTCTCGTCGGCCATGAACAGGCCTGCCGACAGCACCGCCTTGGCGCGCGCCAGCTCGGCGTCCGTCGGCCCACGCTCGGCCAGAGCGACGATCTCGGCGGCGGTCAGTTCCGCCAGCTCAACCGCGCGGTCGGCCGAGGCGCCGGCGAAGACGCCGAGCACGCCCGCGTCCTCATAGGTCTCCCCGTAGGCGTCGATGGCGTAGGCCAGGCCACGCTCCTCTCGCGCGCTCTGGAACAGGCGCGAGGCCATGCCGCCGCCCAGAATCTCGACGAACAGGCGCTGGGCCGGGAGGATCGAATCGTGCGCCCCCGCCGCAGGCAGCTGAAACACCAGATTCGCCTGTTCGATCCGCCGCGAGAGGGTCGCCGCGCC
Source organism: Brevundimonas sp. (assembly GCA_046290035.1). Taxonomy (GTDB): domain Bacteria; phylum Pseudomonadota; class Alphaproteobacteria; order Caulobacterales; family Caulobacteraceae; genus Brevundimonas. Next base: position 4,100 of record JBKBUS010000184.1, on the reverse strand, counting down.
GCCCTGGAAGCGGGCGGGCTCAGGGCGTGCGGTCCGCTGGACCGTCGCGTCGCCGAAGGCCGCCTCCGCCAGTCGGACCAGAATGTCGGCATCGACGGCGCCCGACACCGCCAGGACCATGCGATCGGGCGAATAGAGGCGCGCCGCCCAGTCCGCGAGCGCTGCGCGGTCGATCGGCTTGAGACTGTCGAGCGAACCGAGGATCGGTCGACCCAGCGCCTGGCCCTCGAAGGCGCGGGCCTGGGCCATCTCGAAGACGTGGTCGTCGGGCGTGTCGAACGCCTCGGCGATCTCCTGGGCCACCACGTCCTTCTCCCGGACGATCTCGGCCTCGTCCAGGGTCGGGCGGCGGACCAGATCGGCCACGACCTGAATCGCGAGGGGCAGCGAGGTTTCCAGCGCCCGAACCTCGAAGCTGGTGCGCTCATATCCGGTGGCGGCGTTGATCGTGCCGCCTTCGCCCTCGATACGCTCGACGATCTCGCGCGCGCTCATCCGGCCCGCGCCCTTGAACACCAGGTGCTCGAGGAAGTGGGACCAGCCTGACCTGGCCTCGTCCTCGAAGCGGGCGCCGCCCTCGACCGCCAGGGTCAAGGCGAACGTCCGCATGCCCGGCATGGGGTCGGCGACGACACGCAGGCCGTTGGACAGGGTGTGAACGAGATGAGTCAGGGTCAGCCTTTCAGCCGGCGACGGAGCAACGCGATGTAGAAACCCGCGAGCACGACCGCCAGTCCGAACCAGGTGATCGCATAGCCCAGGTGGTTGTTCGAGAAGGCCGCGGGCGGGGCGGACGGCTCCAGCGCCGCCCAGTCCGGGTTGGTCGAACCGGTGGCGAACAGCGTCAGGGACTGGACCGGCCCTTCGTGGCCCAGGGCGCGCGCCATGGCCTCGGCGTCCCGGCCGTAGAAGCGGCCCTCGACCGGCGCGGGCGTCAGGGCGCTGGGGCGGCCCGGCTCACGCAGCACCCCTTCCACGCGGACCGGCGTGGCGGAGACCTGAACGGGCGGCCGGGCGGAGATGGTGTCGGCCACAAAGCCCCGGTCGACGAGGATCGGCGGCCGAGAGGGATCGAACACGCAGAGCGAGACGAGCCGCGATCCGGCCCGGCCTTCATCGATGGACTGCAGTTCGACATAGGGGGCCGACGCCAGACCAGGGCAGTCGGCCGTCACGCGCCGGAACTCCGGGGCCGGGCCGGCCAGCACCTGCGTCAGGGGAGCCGGCGGGGCGCCGGCGGCCGCTTCCGCCGCCGCGATCAGCCCTTCCTTCCAGGCCAGGCGCCGCACCTGCCAGGTCCCGAGCGCGATCAGCAGCGCCAGCGCCGCGAAGGTCAGGACGGTCAGGATCCACGGGAAGCGGCGCACCGGGCCGCGCCGCCTCAGCCGAAGGTGACGTAGACGAAGGCGAACAGGAACAGCCAGACCACGTCCACGAAGTGCCAGTACCAGGCCGCCGCCTCGAAGCCGAAGTGCTTCTCCGGCGTGAACTGGCCCGCCAGCAGACGGAACAGGCAGACCGTCAGGAACAGCGTCCCGATCAGCACGTGGAAGCCGTGGAACCCGGTCGCCATGAAGAACACCGAGCCGTACAGGCCCGAGTTGAGGGCCTCTTCGTTGAAGAAGAGGTTTTCATGAATGATGTGATAGTATTCGTACGCCTGCACCGCGGTGAACAGAACGCCCAGCGCGACCGTGAGGATCAGCCCCAGGCGCGCGCCCTTGCGGTCGCCGACCTGCAGCGCGTGGTGGGCCCAGGTCACGGTGGTGCCCGACAGCAGCAGGATCACTGTGTTCAGCAGCGGCAGCGACCAGGCGTCCAGCGTCTCCACGCCCTGCGGCGGCCAGGTCGACCAGGCCGCGGCCGTGTCGGCCCAGTTGCCGATCTCGGGCACGAGGGCCCGGGCCTCGTTGAACAAGGCCATCTCGAAGAACATCCAGAAGAAGGCCGCGAAGAACATCACCTCGGAGGCGATGAACAGCACCATGCCGTAGCGCAGGCCGATGGACACGACCGGCGTGTGGTCACCCTTGCGGCTTTCCTTGATGACGTCGGCCCACCAGCCGAACATCGAATAGAGCACGCCCGCGAAGCCGGCGGCGAAGACGCCGGGACCCGACAGGCCGAACAGCCCCTTCATCCACACCACCGCGCCGATCATCATGACCGTCGTCGCGATCGAGGCGACCAGCGGCCACGGCGAAGGGTCGACGAGGTGGTAATCGTGATGCGGAGCGGCGTGGGCCATCGGGAGGGTCTCTCGAGGTCGGAAAAGCGTGGTCGGGCAGGCTATAGCGCCGCCATTGCGGCCGCGCCAGTGGTCAGTCGAGCGTCAGGCGCCCGCCGTCGCGGCGTCGAAGTCCTGGGTGGGATAGAAGGTGTAGCTGAGGGTGATCTCCTTCACGCCGCGCCCCTCCCGATCGGTCGCCAGCTCCGGGGCGACGAAGTACTGCACCGGGAACTGCTTCGTTTCGCCCGGCTGGATGACCTGCCCCTCGAAGCAGAAGCATTGCAGCTTCTGGAAGTACGGCCCGGCCTTTTCCGGCACGACGTTATAGGCCGCGGTGGCGCCGATCGGCTGGTCCGATGTGTTGGTGACGTCGAAGTAGGCGATGCCGGTCTCGCCGATGCGCACCCTCTGCGTCGTCTGCTCGGCGCGGAACGCCATCGGCAGGCCTCCGCGCACATTGGTGTCGAACCGGACCAGAACCGTGTCGTCCAGAACCACGTCGGACGGCCTGTCCGCGCGCATGGTCGTGCCGTCGAAGCCGGTCACCTGGCAGAACAGCTGATAGAGCGGCACGGCGGCGAAGGCGGCGCCCGTCATCAGCATGACCACGCCGGCGCAGATCAGGGCGATCAGGTTCTTGTTCGCCATGGTCGTCAGCCCGCGATGTTCGCCTGAAGGCGAAGAACCGTGGTCACGAACACCAGCACCATGAAGGCCACGAGCCCGAAGGCGATGGCCAGGTTGCGGCGCTTGCGGGCGGCGAGTTGGTCGGGGGTCAGGCGCATGTGGGGCACACGATCGGGGAAGCCGGAAGGGTTTCGATCAGAAGGACCGCGAACAGGATCATCAGATAAAGGATCGAATAGGCGAACAGATCACGGGCCGGTTTGGCCTCTTTGCGCACGTCATACAATGCGGCCTCGCGCCCCACCGCCTCGGCCTTGTCAGGCGCGTCGCCGGCGCGCGAGCGCCACAGTCGGAACGCCAGGGTCAGGAAGGCCGCGCCGCCGATCCCGGACACGATCAAGTAGGCCAGGCCGCCGGGGCCGACCACGCCCGGCAGGACCGCGACCGGAACGAACAAGAGGCTGTAGACCCACACGAGCAGGCGGGTGTGAGCCGCGCCTCGCGCCACCGGCATCATCGGAATGCCCGCCCGCGCGTAATCTCCGGTCGAATAGAGCGCGAGCGCCCAGCTGTGCGGCGGCGTCCAAAGGAAGATAATGAGGAACAGCAGCCACGCCTGCCAAGGCGCGTCGCCGGTCGCCGCGGCCCACCCGATCACCGGCGGAAACGCCCCGGCCGCGCCGCCGATGACGATGTTCTGGGGCGTTCGGCGCTTCAGGATCAGGGTGTAGAGGCCGGCGTAGTAGACGATCGTCAGGAGCAGCAGTCCTCCGGCCAGCCAGTTCGTCGCCATGCCCAGCAGCATGACCGAGAACACCGAGAGGACCACCCCGAATGCCAGGGCGTCGCCCGACCGGACCCGCCCGGCGGCCACCGGGCGGCCGCGCGTGCGCCGCATGAGGGCGTCCGTCGAGCCTTCCAGCGCCATGTTCAGCGCCCCGGCCGCGCCGGCCCCGACTGCGATGCACAGGACCGCCAGCGCCGCGTTGATCGGATGGATGTCGCCGCCCGCAGCGATCAGACCGGTCGCGGCGGTGAACACCACCAGCGACATGACGCGCGGCTTCAACAGCTGGAAGAAGTCCTCCGGCTGGGCCGTCGACAGGGCGGGGGTGTCGGCTGGGGTCATGGGCGAGCATCCTATCCCTCAGCCGCGAGCAAAGCGAAACGGGGGAGGGGGACCGCGAAGCGGTGGAAGGGGGCGAAGTCAGACCCGGCGCGTCCGGTCGCCCCCTCCACCGGC
>JBKBUS010000183.1:0-4547 GCA_046290035.1 Brevundimonas sp. | reverse complement strand
ACTCGAAACCGTCGCGCCAGACGGTCACGTCCAGCCGCTCGGACAGGGCATTCACGACCGACACGCCGACGCCGTGCAGGCCGCCCGAGGTCTCATAGGCCTTGCCCGAGAACTTGCCGCCCGAGTGCAGCACGGTCATCACCACCTCGAGCGCGGACTTGCCCGGGTGCTTGGGGTGCGGATCGACCGGGATGCCGCGCCCGTCGTCACGGACCGACAGGAACCCGTCGGCGTCCAGCGTCACTTCGATGCGCTTGGCGTGGCGGGCGACCGCCTCGTCCATGGCGTTGTCCAGCACTTCGGCGAACAGGTGGTGCAGCGCCCGCTCGTCGGTGCCGCCGATGTACATGCCCGGCCGCTTGCGGACGGGCTCCAGACCCTCCAGCACCTCGATCGAGGCGGCGGAATAGCCACTGGCGGCGGCGACAGGGGCGGTCGCGGCGGACGACCGGGCCTGGGGCTTGGCCAGGACCGGAGCCGGCGCGGGTTCTGGCGTGGTGCGCTGAGCTTCAGCGGCCGGAGCCGGAGAGGGCTCGGGCGACAGGTCGAACAGGGACGGGGCTTCGGCGGGCTTGGCCATGACCAGACAATGCGGCGATTCGGGAGGGGGTCTGGTAGGCCGCGCGGCCGGGGTGTGCAACCGCAACGGCGGGGTTGTAACCGCGCATCATGACGCCGCGCGTCAGGACGGCCAGCACCATAACCCAGGCGAGGTCCTGATGGTGCATCAGGACCGACTCCGACAGGCTGAGGGTGATGACGATGGCGATGTAGGCCAGGCCGAAGCCGCCCTCCGCCAGACCGTCGTCGCGCAGGCGCGTCAGGGTGGACGCCACCGCGACCAAGAAGATCAGTCCGACCAGCGCCGCGCCGGGCCAGCCGACCTGGATGAGCAGATCGATCCAGCCGTTGTGCGCCGAGGGCACCAGCCATCCGGTCCGGGCCTGGATGATGTCGGCGGGCACGGACTCCCGGGTCCAGAAGGCGGCGTAGCCGTAGCCGGTCCAGGGGCGCTCGCGCACCATCTCCATCAGGGCGGCCCAGATGTCGGTCCGGCCGGTCAGGGACGGATCCTTGCCGAGCGCGATCAGGATCGTGGGCCCCTCAAGAGCGAATCCTATGCCGACCGCCAGCGCGGTGAACACGGCGCCCCAGACCGCGAACACGCCCAGCACGGCGCCGCCCTGGCGCGCCGCCCAGATCGCGCCGACGATGCCGAACCCCAGCATCAGGCACAGCAGCGAGGTCTTGGACTGGGTCATGACCATCAAGAAGGTCGCCAGGACCAAGGTGACGGCCGGAAGGCGCCAGCGCCGGTCGCCGGACGCGAGCCAGGCGGCGGCCGCCACCGCCACGCAGACCATGACCTGGCCCATCTGGTTCTTCTCGTACCACAGGCCCCGCCACAGCCCGTCGTTGATGTCGCGATGGATGCCGATGGCGGGGAAGGCCAGGACGAAGATCAGGCTGCCGACCGCCATCACCAGCCCGGCCAGGGTCAGCAGGCGCGGCAGGGCGACGCCCCGGAACACGCTGCCCAGATAGACGGCGAACGCCCCGGCGATGGCGAGCGCGATCACCCGCCGCTGGGTCGTCGCCGCGTCGATGGACCACCACTTCGAGGCGAAGGCCAGAAGCACGGTCAGCCCCACCAAGACCAGCGCCGGCCAGGCCCGGATCACCCGGTCGAGCCGCATCAGGAACAGGGTCGCGATCATCGCATAGACCGGGATCCAGACGAGCCTAAGGACCGGCGTCTCGTCCTGCGTCGGGGCGAACACCGGCCCCACGAAGGCGCCGGTCAGCATGATCACCACGAAGCCGGCCGCGAGCTGCTCCCACCAGGGGGGAGAGTGAGTGGACGGGGCTGCGTTCGGAGCGGAGTTGCGCACGAAGACATGCTGGCGGATCGCCGTTAAGGCGGAGTTAGGCCTGCTGCTCAGGGGCGATCCTCACGCATGTCGAAGATGCGCCCAACGATCACCCGGTCGCGCTCGATCCTGTAGACGGCGATGAAGCCCCCGCGCCCGAAGCGAATGGGCCACTCATGTTCACCAGTCTCGGTTTTGCGCCCGGACGCCGGAAACTGCGCCAAGGTCCGCAAGCCGCTCACAATGGCGGTTTGAGCAGCCCGGGCGGCGCTTGGCGATTGAGACGTCAGCCACTCGATGTGCGACAGCAGATCCGCGTTGGCGGTTCGGCTGAGGACGACCCTCATTCGCCGCGGGAGGTCAACCGACGATCGAGTTCAGCGCTGAACTGGCCCAATGCGTCTTCCAGTTCGACGTAGGGCCCCTCGTAGTCTTCCGGCCTAGTGGGCGGGCGGTCCATCCGATCGGCCTCGTCCAGCAAGCGAGCCAGCACCTCGCTGACCAAAGCCTCCGGTGAAAGACCGGCCGCATCCGCCCGCTCGGTCAGCCGCGCGGCCAAGGGATCGTTGAGAGTGAGCTTCAGGGCGCCGTCTGCCATGGGCGGACGATACACCCGGCCGACACCGTCGCCAATCAGCGCTCCACCCGCTCCACGAAGGTGTCGATGACCTTCTTCTCGCCGGCCTTGTCGAAGGCGACGAGTAGTTTGTTGCCCTCGACGGCGCGCACGGCGCCGTAGCCGAACTTCTGGTGGAAGACGCGGTCGCCGCGCGACCAGCTGGAGCCCGCCGCCGGGTCGGCGGTGGCGATCAGGCGGCCTTCGCCCTCGATTACGGCGTTTCTGGCGTAGGCGGGGCGGGGAGGCTGGGACGCGGCGAAGGCCTGGCCGCGCTTCCAGCCGGGCGAGGCGTAGCCCGCGCCGAAGGTCGGTGCGTCGTCCCAGCGGCTCTTGGCTTCCTTCAGGCCCGGTTGGGCGCCGTAGTAGCCGGTGTCGGACTGGGCCTCGACGTGATCGAGCGGCAGTTCGTCCACGAAGCGGCTGGGCAGCTGGCTGGTCCACCGGCCGTAGACCTGGCGGTTGGCGGCGAAGCTGATCCGCGCCTCGCGCTTGGCGCGGGTGACGCCGACGTAGGCCAGGCGACGTTCCTCCTCCAGGCCCTTCTCGCCCTTCTCGTCGATGGAGCGCTGGCTGGGGAAGACGCCTTCCTCCCAGCCGGGCAGGAAGACGAGCGGGAACTCCAGCCCCTTGGCGCCGTGCAGGGTCATGATCTGAACCGCGTCCTCGCCCGCGCCACGGTCGAGGTCGAGCACCAGCGAGACATGCTCCAGATAGGCGGTCAGGCTGTCGAAGGCCTGCATCGACTGAACCAGCTCCTTGAGGTTGTCGAGCCGGGTCTGGCCGGTGGCGCGATCCGCGCGCTGCATGTCGACGTAGCCGCTCTCCTCCAGCACCGTCTCGGCCAGGTCCCAGTGGCGGACCTGTTGGGCCTGCGCGCGCCAGCGGTCGAGGTCGCGCACGAAGTTGGACAATGCGGTTCGGGTGCGGGCCTGCAGCTCGTCGGACCCGACCAGGGCGCGCACCGCCGTCATGGCCGAGACGCCCTGGGCGCGGGCGATCTGGAGGATCTTCTGCACCGAGGTGTCGCCGACGCCGCGCTTGGGGGTGTTGACGATCCGCTCGAACGCGAGGTCGTCGTCCTCGGACTGGATCAGGCGCAGATAGGCGTGGGCGTCGCGGATCTCGGCCCGCTCGAAGAAGCGCGGGCCGCCGATGACGGCGTAGGGGATCGCCAGCATGACGAACCGCTCTTCGAAGGCGCGCATCTGAAACGAGGCGCGAACAAGAACAGATATGTCCTTGTATCTCATGCCAGAACGCCTGGCGGTCTCGATCTCGTCGGCGATCAGGCGGGCCTCGGCCTCGCCATCCCAGACGCCGCGCACCTTCACCTTGTCGCCGGACTGGTCCTCGGTCCAAAGGGTCTTGCCCAGACGGTCGCGGTTGGCGGCGATCAGGCCGGACGCCGCGCCCAGAATATGCTTCGTTGACCGATAGTTACGCTCAAGTCTGATGACCTTGGCGCCGGGAAAGTCGCGCTCGAAGCGCAGGATGTTGTCCACCTCCGCCCCGCGCCAGCCGTAGATGGACTGGTCGTCGTCGCCGACGCAGCAGACATTTCCGGTCGAGGAGGTTAGCAGGCGCAGCCACAGGTACTGGGCGACGTTGGTGTCCTGATACTCGTCCACCAGGATGTAGCGGAAGCGGCGACGATATTCTTCAGCCAGATCAGCATGGTGGGACAGGATTGTCAGGTTGTGCAGCAACAGATCGCCGAAGTCGCAGGCGTTCAGCGTCACCAGCCGCGCCTGATAGGCGGCGTAGAGGGTCTGGCCCTTGCCGTTGGCGAAGTCCTCGGTCGCCGGCAGCTTCTCCGGCGTCCAGCCGCGGTTCTTCCAGTGATCGATCAGGCCCGCCAGCGAGCGCGGCGTCCACCGCTTGGTGTCGATGTTCTCGGCTTCCAGCAGTTGCTTGATCAGCCGCTCCTGATCGTCGGTGTCCAGGATGGTGAAGCTGGATTTCAGCCCGACCAGTTCGGCGTGGCGGCGCAGGATCTGGGCGGCGATGGAGTGGAAGGTGCCCAGCCAGCGCAGGCCCTCGGCGGCCGGTCCGATCAG
>JBKBUS010000182.1:0-4549 GCA_046290035.1 Brevundimonas sp. | reverse complement strand
GGCGGACCCGCCCACCGCGATTCTGGCCAGCAACGATCAGATGGCGCTGGCCGCCCAGGCGGTAGCGTCCGGACGCGGACTTCAGGTGCCGCGCGACCTGTCGATCGTGAGCTTCGACGACACCCCTGTGGTGCGGTTCAGCCGACCCCCCATGACCGCGGTCGTGCAGCCGATCGCGGAGATGACGCGCGCCGCCGCGGACCTGCTGATCCGCGCCACGGCCAACGTCGATCATCTGCCGACGTCGGTGGTGGTGCCGTTCGGCCTGGCGGTGCGCGGCTCGTCTGCCCCGCCGCGATCGTGACCGCCCGGCCGCGGTCACAGATCTGGCTGATCCTCTACGCCCTGGCCTGGGGCGGCGGCGTCATCGCCTACACGCCTCTTTTGACGCTTTTGCTGCCGCTCAAGCTGGGCCTCGATCCGGGGCAGAAGGTCGCCGCGCTCAGCCTGGTCACCGTCGTCGGCGCGGTGACCGCCAGCGTGTCCAACATCCTCGCCGGACATCTGAGCGACCGGTGGCGTCACCCACGCTGGGGGCGGCGCCCGTTCGTATGGGCCGGTCTCGCGGCGACCGGCGCCAGCTACGCCGCCGTCGCGGCCAGCCAGACCCTGCTCCAGACCGTCCTTTCCGTGATCGCCTTCCAGACCGCGCTCAACTTGATGCTGGCGCCTTTGGCGGCCCTGGCCGCTGACGAGGCGCCGGACGAGCAGAAGGGACGGCTTGGCGGGCTGATGGGCGCAGCCTATCCGCTGGGGGCGCTGTCGGGCATTCTCGTCGTCGCCGCGCCCGAGGGCGCTGCGCGCTTCGTCACCGCGTTCGCCGCCGCCGCTGTGATGATCACGCCCTTCCTTCTGTTCGGGCGACCCGCGCCGGCCGCTGTGGATGAAGCGGCGCTGCGCGCGCCTCGGCGGCGCGACCGAGCCAACCTCGCGGCCGTCTGGCTGGCGCGCTTCTTCGTACAGATCGCGGGCGGCGTGCTTTTCGCCTTCGCCCTATACTACTTCGAGACCTTGAACGCCGGCGACGGGCCGCTGCCGACCGAGGGGGTGGCGGCGAGGCTGGCCACGATCCTCGGCGTCGCCGCCGTCCTGACGGCGCCCGCCTCGATCGCGCTCGGCGTGCTGAGCGACCGCCTCAACGTTCGCAGAGTGGTGCTTCAGGGGCTTGCGGCCGCCGTGGCGTTGTCCTTGCTGATCATGGCGCTGGCGCCGGAATGGCGGTTGGCCGCGCCGGGCTATGTCCTGTTCATCGTGGCCCAGGCCGTCTTCCTGGCGCTGCAGCAAACCTATGTGATGCGGCTGTTGCCGTCGCCCGCGCACCGGGGGCGTGATCTTGGCGTGCTGAATTTGACCAACACCCTGCCCTCGACCGTGGGGCCCACGCTCGCCTACGCCGTTATCACTCTGGCGGGTTACGACGCGCTGATGCTGGTCCTGGCCGGGCTCGCGGCCGGCGCCGGGGCGCTCATGACCTTCGTCAAGGAGCCCCGAGGGCCGACGGCTAGTGGGCCAGGAGAACGCAGGCGGCGCCTTGGGTGATCAGCGTTCGCGTCACGCCGCCCAGGATCCATTCCCTCAGCCTGGCGTGGCCGTAGCCGCCGGCGACGATGAGCCCCGCTTCATGCTCCTGCGCCACGTCGAGCAGTTCGTCGCCGACCTCTTGAAGGCTGGCCCGCACCTCGGCCTTGGCCGCCACCCCGTGTCGCGCCAGCCAATCCACCTGATCGCACACCGGCCGCCAGCTCTGATCGGAAGGCGGCTCCCGCACCACCGAGACGACGATGACTTCGGACGACCCTCGGAGCAGCGGCAGGGCCTCGGCCACCGCCCTGCGGGCTTCGCAGGTTTCGCTCCAGGCGACGACGGCGGGCGCGCCCAAGGGTGGCCGTGAAGGGGTCGGCGGGACCAGAAGGATCGGGCGACCCGCTGAGAGCAGGACGTCGCCGGGATCGGCGGCGCGGCCGTCGCAGAGGCTGGAGCGCCGCCCCGTCACGATGACATCCGCTGCCCGCGCCTCGTCGCGGATCACGTCGGCGGGATAGCCGGTGCGCCCGCGCCACTCCGCCTCGACGCCCTCGGCGCGGGCGGCCTGCAGGAAATCGAGCCTGAGCCGCTCCAACTCCTCCTCGACCATCGATCGGAACACGGTCAGGGTCTCCGCAGAGACCCCGCCGCCGACGTAGGGATCGGCGAGCGCCGTCGGCGTCGCCACGCCCGCCGCCACGCCGATAAGCCGAGCGCCGAAGGCTTTCGCCAGCCGGCTCGCCAGCGCCACGCGCGCCGGGCACGCCTCGCCTGCATCCACCGCGACCATCAGACTGCGCCAGTCCATGTCCGCCTCCTCGAACTCGCGTCGTGAATGGCCTTCTGCACGGGCTCGGCCTCGGCCGCCTTGATCCGCATCAAGGCGCAACGCCGACCCGCGTCCTATGCTGGGGAAGAAAAGGGAGGACCCCCCATGCGGCAGACCCTCGTCGTGCTGATGCTCGCGACCGCCGCCTGCGCCCCGCAGCCAGAGCCGACGGCGGCCTGGATGCCTGGCTCTACGGCTCGAGGCGCCCAGATCGCCCAGACGCGCTGCGGCGGCTGTCACGCGGTTGATCGCGGCGGGGTCAGCCCTCATCCGTCGGCGCCCGCGTTCCGGGATCTGTCGAGCCGCTATCCGGTCGCGGACCTCCAAGAGGGTCTGGCCGAAGGGTTGGTCACCGCTCACCCGGACATGCCCGAGTTCAGCTTCGAGCCTCAGGAGGTCAGGGACCTGATCGCCTATCTGGAGACCCTCTAGCGGCGCTTCGGCCCGCCCTGGCTCCAGACCAGCACCGAGCCGACGACGACCATGAAGGCGGCGAAGTAGGCCAGGACCGCGATCAGGACGGGAAGGGCTTCATGAGGAACGGGCATGACGGCGTCTCCTTGCTGTCGTCCCTGATGGGCCGCGATGCGGTGATGCGCCTTGATGCACGTCAAAGCGCTGGGCGACACGGGCGCGCCGCGTTACCCTGACATCGCCGTGTCAGGGCCCCGACGATGCTCGAGCTGAAAACCTTGCCGCCCCAGTGCGCCGGCCGCCGGAGCACGGCCGCCTGCGCGGAGTGCGGCGCGCGGCCGTTTTCCGTGTGCGGATCGCTGGCGCCCGAGGATCTGGCGCGGCTCGACGCGCTGGCCGAGGGTCAGAACTTCACCCCCGGCCAGGCCTTGGTGCACGAGGGCGACCGCGCCGATCACCTGTTCAACATCACCTCCGGGTCGGTCCGGGTCTACAAGCTGCTGCCCGACGGCCGCAGGCAGATCACCGGTTTCCTGTTCGCCGGCGACTTCCTGGGGCTGGCCAGCCGCGACAGCCACGCCTTCACCGCCGAGGCCATCGAGCCGTCCACGGCGTGCCGTTTCCGGCGCAGCGAATATCAGGCGCTGGTGGACGCCACGCCGGCGCTCGAGCGCGCCCTGTTCGAGCGGGCCCGGCACGAGCTGGCCGCCGCGCAGAACCAGATGCTGCTCCTGGGGCGCAAGACCGCGCAGGAGCGGATCGCCTCCTTCCTGCTCGACCTGCCCGCCCACGATCCGCTGCGCGAGGCGCCGGACGGTCTGGTCCGTCTGCCCATGACCCGTACGGAGATCGCCGACTATCTGGGGCTGACGATCGAGACGGTCAGCCGGGTCCTGACCAAGCTCAAGACGCAGAACGTCATCCGGCTGCTGTCCCTGCATGAGCTCAGGATCGAACGACCGGAGCGCTTGCGCGCCATCGCCGAGGGCGAGCTCTAGACCCGCTCCAGACCCGGCGTGTGGACCTTGGCGAGAAGGCGGCCGGCCCCGTCCATGCCGCTCGCGGAAACGACGACGCGGCACAGGCTGAGCGCCGGCGCGCGGTGGGTGATCACGATCAGCCCCTGGCCGCGTTCCCGCAATCGCTGATCCAGCCGCTCAAGCACGACCCGCTCCGTCGCGCGGTCCAGCCCCTCGGTGGGTTCGTCCAGCACCAGCCATGGGGCGTCCTTCAGATAAGCCCGCGCCAGCCCGAGCCGGCGGCGCTCGCCGCCGGACATGAAGGCGCCGTTGGGGCCCGCGGGCGTGTCGAGACCCGTCGGAGCCATGCGCAGCCGCTCCGCCAGGCCGGCGTCCTCCAGGGCCACCCACATGGCGCTCTCCGAGGCGAGGGGATCGGCGAGGGCGAGATTCTGGCGCACGGTCCCGTCCAGCAGCCGCACGTCCTGGGCCGCATAGGCGAAGCGCGCCAACGCCTGATCCGCGCCCACCGAGCCGCGTTCGGCGCCGCCCAGCGTCAGCTCGCCCGCGATCGGTCGTCTAAGGCCGATGAGACGTTCGACGAAGGAGGTCTTGCCGCAGCCGGACGGCCCCACGATGGCGATCCGCGCGGGCGGTGCGAGGCTCAGCGGCGCATCTCGGCCCGCTGGCGACCATGTCCATGACGCTCCGTTCGCTGGAACGCCCGTGGCGCGAGGTTCGTCGAAGAGAGCGTCGACGCGCTCAAGTCCGCTCCTGGCCGAGCCGTTCTGCAACCACGCCTGGATCAGCCCGCCGGCGGACT
>JBKBUS010000181.1:0-4566 GCA_046290035.1 Brevundimonas sp. | reverse complement strand
GTGCCAGCCCTTCTGGCCCGCGACTCGCAGGTAAGGCAGGCCCATCTCGCGGAACGCCTCGGCCGGAAACTCCCCTTCCCGACATTTGATCTCCTGAAGGCACAGCACGTCCGGCCGCCGCTCGGCGACGAAGCGGGCGACCTGGTCGATCCTCAGGCGGACGGAGTTGATGTTCCAGGTGACGACGCGGAGCATGCCGTCGGCTTAGCAGATTCCGCCGCTGAAACAGCAGGGCGACACGCCGAGAGACAGGGCAAAAAAGAAGACGCCCGGGAGGGGCCAGGGCGCCTTCAAGTCCGTCTCTCTCACACGCCGCGATCGGGAGGGGATTACCGATGCGGGTCAGGACGACCGCCGTCGCCCTGTGCTTCCGATGTCACGGCCCAGCGGAAAAGTCAAACCGTCACAAATACCGCGTGGACCGTGGCGTCTGCGTCACACGCCGCTCGATCAGGTTCAGTTCCGCCCGGGCCGCCGGGTCGGATCCCGCAACTGGAACAGGCTGTTCGCCAGACCGGACGCAGGACGCAAGGTGGTCAGCTGGGTTCGCGTGCGCTGGCCCTGGGCGTCCACGATCGTCCATTCCTGAAGCCGCAGGGGCTCGCCGGCGAACGCGAGGATCACGGCGCCTTCGTTGGGGCGCCGCGCATCGCGGGCGGTGATGGCGAAGGCGCCCGACGGCATGCGGGTCACGCGGTCGATGCGCACGCCCTCGTCCAGCCGCACGTTGCGCGCGAGGAAGGTCGACAGCGGCGTCTGCCCCAGCGGCACCTGCTGAAAAGTCTCCAGACGCGGGTCGTAACGCTTCACATTGTAGCCGTCGGACACCACCAGCAGGCCGGCCGGACTGGTGTACTCGAAGCGCATGCGGCCCGGACGCTGGATATAGAACTCGCCCGAGCGGCGTTGCCCTCCCGGGCCGGTTTCGGTGAACGTGCCCTGCGCGGCGCTCAGGTTCTGAAAGTAGGCCTGCGCGCGAGCCAGCACGGCGCGGTCCTCGGCGGACAGGCCGGTCTGGGCCAGGGCCGGGCCGGCGATGGCCAGGGCCAGTCCGGACAGGGTCAGGGCGCGGCGGCTGAGCGTGGTGACGGCGGTCATGATCGAACCTCTTTGCGGGCTTGTCGGACTGCACATAACGCATGAGGCGCGGCAAGGGTCGGGCGACGCCTTGACCTTATTCCGGCGGCCCGATGAAGGGGCGTTCATGCCGTCAGTGGCGGAAGACGCGCACGCCGGTGAACGCCATGGCCACGCCCTTCTCGTCGGCGGCGGCGATGACCTCCTCGTCGCGGATGGAGCCGCCGGGCTGGATGACCGAGGTGGCCCCGGCCGCGACCGCCTCCAGCAGGCCGTCCGCGAAGGGGAAGAAGGCCTCCGAGGCGCAGGCCGAACCTTCGGCGAGGGATCGGCCCAGACCCTTTGCCTCGCCGGCCTCCCGGGCGCGGATCGCGGCGATACGGGCGGAGTCCCGCCGGTTCATCTGTCCCGCGCCGATTCCGGCGGTCTGGCCGTCCTTCGCATAGACGATGGCGTTGGACTTCACGTGTTTGGCGACGGTGAAGGCGAACAGCATGTCCTCGATCTCCGTCGGAGTCGGCTGTCGCCTGGTCACGATCTTCAGGTCGGCGGGGGTGATGCGGGCGACGTCACGCGACTGCACCAGGAAGCCGCCCGCCACCGAGCGGAACACTTCTCCGGCCGCATGGGGGTCGGGCAGACCGTCGGTGATCAGCAGGCGCAGGTTCTTCTTCGTGGCGAACACGGCGCGCGCGGCCTCGTCGGCGCCCGGCGTGATGACCACCTCGGTGAAGATCTCGGTGATGGCTCGCGCATCGGCCTCGGTCAGCGGCCGGTTCACCGCGATCACGCCGCCGAAAGCCGAGACGGGATCGCACTCCAACGCTCGCGCGTAGGCTTCGGACAGGTCGCCGCCGACCGCGACGCCGCAGGGGTTGGCGTGCTTGACGATGACGCAGGCGGGCCGCTCGAACTCGGCGACCAGCTCATAGGCGGCGTCGGCGTCGGCGATGTTGTTGTAGCCCAGCTCCTTGCCCTGGACCTGCTCGGCGTGAGCCACCCCCGGCCGGCTCTCGCCGGTGCGGTAGAAGGCGCCGCTCTGGTGCGGGTTCTCGCCGTAGCGCAGCGTCTGGGCCAGCGCCCCGCCGATCGCCTTGCGCGCTGGCGCCGCATCGCCGATCCGACCCGCGAACCAGCTCGACACCGCCGCGTCATAGGCGGCCGTCCGGGCGAAGGCGCGCGCCGCCAGCCGCTTCCTGAGCTCCAGCGACGTGGCGCCGTCGGCGGCGAGCGCCTCGAGGATCGACCCGATCGCTTCGGCGTCCACCGCCACGGCGACATAGCCGTGGTTCTTGGCGCCCGAGCGGATCATGGCCGGGCCGCCTATGTCGATGTTCTCGATCGCCGCCTCGAAGCCGCCGCCCTGCTCCACCGTCTTCTCGAAGGGATAGAGATCGATCCAGACGATATCGATGGGGCCGATCCCGTGCGCGTCCATGGCCGCCTTGTGCTCGACCGCGTCGCGCACGCCGAGCAGTCCGCCGTGAACGACGGGGTGAAGCGTCTTCACGCGTCCGTCCATCATCTCCGGAAAGCCCGTCAGGTCCGCCACGTCCTTGACCGGCAGGCCGAAGCCCGCGATCGCCGCGCGGGTGCCGCCGGTCGAGACCAGCTCCACACCCCGGTCGTGCAGGGCGCGCGCGGCCGCTTCCAGCCCGGTCTTGTCAGACAGGGAGATCAGGGCGCGGCGCGGCGTCACCCGGTCGGGGGCGGGGGGAAAATCGGGAGCGGCGGGCATGAGCGGCCTCTGCGGTCGTAGGGAGGAAGCGACGGGCGCCCTCTAGACCATTTCGCCACCGGATCGAACCTCGCGGACGGAAACTATTGCGCGGGGGGCGGCGCGGGGCGGAACAGCAGGGCCCCCACCTTGCCCTCGTCGTCCAGCCCGATGATCCACTGGGTCGGGGCGGCCGAGAAGGTCACCAGGAACAGCTCCGCGCCGTTCTCGACGCCTGCATGCTGCACGCTTTCCAGCTCGCCCAGGCTGTCGATGACGCCGGTCACCTGCTCGGCCCGGGGCCGAACCGCGTCGGCCAGCCCCTCGGTCATCTCGTCATAGGCGGGCGCACCGGCCTGCAGCGCGGTGATCTGGCGCCGAAGCGCCTCCTCGGCCCGAGCGATGCGCGACCGCTCCGCCTCCAGGATCGCCGACGGCGTCTGCTCGGCGAAGGCGTCCGGCAACCGCCCGGCCGCGACGGCCGGGGACTGCGCCTCCTGGGCGAAGGCCTGCCCGGACAGGGCGAGGGTGGCGGCGGAGGCGATGAGGATGGGGCGCACGGGTGTCTCCAGCGGGACGATGGTCAGAGGATCGCCTGCCAAAGCGACAGAACGAGGGCGGCGGCGCTAGCCAGGGTCACAACCGCGATCCACGCCTGCAGCCAACGGGGGAAGCGCATCTCCGCCACGACGGGTTCCGACACCGGCGGGTCCTGGATCAGGCGCGACAGGGCCTTCAGCGTCGCCACAGTCTCCTCCAAAGCGTCGCGTGCCTGGGCCTGGGGCCCGAGCTCACGGCGGATCCACCGCTCCACCACCGGCTTGGAGGCGGCCCAGAGGTCGTGGTCCGGGTTCAGCCGCCGCGCCACGCCCTCCACCGACACCATGGTCTTCTGCAGCAGGATCAGCTCCGGCCTGAGGTGCATGTCGAACAGATCGGTGATCTCGAACAGCTGGCCCAGCAGTCGGCCCATCGACACCTGGCTGGCCTGCTTGCCGATGACGGGCTCGCCGACGGCCCGCAGCGCCTGGGCGAAGGCGTCGACCGAGTGGTGAGGCGGCACATAGCCGGCCTCGAAATGCACACGCGCGATACGGTCATAGTCCCGCGTCAGGAAGCCCCACAGGATCTCGGCCAGATAGCGCCGCTCACCCTTGCCGAGCCGCCCGACGATGCCGAAGTCGACCGCGGTCAGCTCGGCCGGCGCCCTACAGAACAGGTTGCCCTCGTGCAGGTCCGCGTGGAACGCGCCATGGTCGAGCGCCTGGGTCAGGAAGGCGCGCACGACGTTGTCGGCCAAGGCGTTCTTGTCCAGCCCCGGCTGCTCGGCGGCCAGGGGATCGGTCATGGGCATGCCTTCGGCCCATTCCAGCGTCAGCACCCGCTTGCCGACGCCGTCCCAGACCACCGCGGGCGCCTTCATGTGGCCCCCGTCGGCCATCATGTCGGCCAGCTCGGAGGCGGCGGCCGCCTCCAGGCGCATGTCCAGCTCAAGCTCCAGGGAACGCGCCAGGGTCTCGACGAAGGCCTGGGGCTCAAGCCGCCGCGCGGGTGGAACGAGCCGGTGGACCACCCGCGCCGCCAGCCGCATGGCGTCCAGTCCCCGCGCCACGCGCCGCTCGACGCCGGGCCGGAGCACCTTGACCGCCACCTTGCGGCCGTCCGCGAGATGGGCCGGGTGCGCCTGGGCGATCGAGGCCGCTCCGATGGCGTCCCCGAAGTCGGTGAACAGGCTCTCGACCGGTCGGCCCACGGAGCGCTCGAATTCCGCC
>JBKBUS010000180.1:0-4576 GCA_046290035.1 Brevundimonas sp. | reverse complement strand
CGCTCAGGTTGGCCCCGCGCAGGTCGGCCTCGCTCAGGTTGGCCCCGCGCAGGTCGGCCCCGCTCAGGTTGGCCCCGCGCAGGTCGGCCTCGCTCAGGTTGGCCCCGCGCAGGTCGGCCCCGCTCAGGTTGGCCTTCTCCTTCACCGCCCATCGGACGGCGAGGCCCAGCTTGATCGACACCGGAGCGTCAGGGGCGCAGTCGATCTGCGCCGTCACCTGAACCTCGTTGGTCCAGCGGTTGCGGATTTCGAAGGGGATCATATTCAGCCTCCAATGCAGATGAAGAGCAGGCACAGCGCCCCGGTCGCTGCGGCTACGCAGGCGAGCTGAGACAGGGCGTAGGCCAGGGTCAGGGGTGAGGTGTGGGGGGTCATGCGGAGGGCTCCGCCGTCGTCAGGCAGGCCGGGCGCGGCGGTTGGTAGAGACACTCGTGCCAACCATCGAACTTCACCGATCGCTCGGCGTAGTCCTTCGCCGGGCGACACTCAGCGAGCCCCGCGTCAACGGCGGCAGCGTGAAGCTCATCCTCGATCTTGCAGATGTGCCACGCCTGCCAGTTGAGATCGGCGTGAAGCTTCGACCTTTGGCGAGGATTGAGGTCGTCTTTCGATCGCTCGTTCAGGCGCTCATACTTGCGGCGCTCGTCTCGCAGTCGCTTGGCGATGTCGAACAGTCGTTCGGCGTCTTTGAATGAGGTAATCACGCCGCGCCCCTCCCCTCAGGCACGAAGGCGGGGGAGACGCCAGCGCCGGAGCCGGGGGAGGCCATCACATGCGGCTCGGGCTCGTAGGCTTCTGCCTGGGCGATGGCGTCGGTCAGCTCCTCCGCCATTTGGAGGTAGACGCCGATCATCTTCAGCTTCAGCCAAGCCTTGTTCGGAGAGCCGACCTGCTCGCGGGCGAGGTCCAGGTTGGCGTCCCGGTAGTCCTTGGCCTGGGCGATGCCCATCACCTGCCCGGCCGGGGAAAGGATGATGCCGTTCTCGCAGCGGTAGAGGCGGGGCTTCGGAGTCGGGGCGATGCGCGACAGGGCGCGCGCCAGAGGGGCGGAGACGTGTTCCATCACGCGCCCCCCTTCTGCAGGGTCGGCATCTTCGCGACGGCGGCCTCGATTCTGCCGAGACACCTCTTGATGTTACCGATCTCGTGGCGGGCGGCATCGGCATAAACGCCGTAGCCGCAGCGCTCCGCATCCGCGAGGCTGATCGCTAGCCCGACGCAGTGGTCGGCAAGCCAGCGCGCCTCAATGGTGGGTGAAATGTCGAGGTCGCGCCCCATCACGCGGCCTTCGCCTGATCGACCGGGCGCGCCGCAGCCAGCTCCGCCAGCCACTCAGCCTGACGTCGCTCCACGTCCCACAGAACGTCGTCGCCGCGCTCGACGCGGGACAGCTGCCAAAGCGCCCACTGGAACTCGGTCATCCGCCCCGAAGGGTTGCCGGCCGCGACGTGTTCGTAAGCCTTCGTGGCGCTGCCCCAGGCCAGGGCATACCGGCGGGCCTCGGCCGTCGCCGTTTCCTGGTCCATGAGCGCCGTGGCCATCGAGAGCGTCACGCTCGCCCTCGCGCCGGATTGGACTGCCGTCTGCATGTCGTCGCCTCGTCAGTTGATGAGGAGACGCTAAGTCGGATGTTTCCGACTGTCAATCGGAAAATAGGAACTTTCCGACTTCGTTCGGTCCGGCTCTCGCGTTAGCGTCGCCGCCTCACAACCGGAGGGGTGTCATGGATCTGCAGGCGCGTATCGGCGACTTGGCGAAAAGGGCGGTCGAGCACAGGGAGGTGCTGCTGACCGAAGAGGCTGCGAAGACGGCCCTGGTCATGCCGTTCATCCAGGCGCTGGGTTACGACGTGTTCAACCCGAGCGAGGTGATCCCAGAGTTCACAGCGGACGTCGGGATCAAGAAGGGCGAGAAGGTCGACTACGCGATCTGCGACGGGGGCAAGGTCCGCATCCTGATCGAGTGCAAGCCGAGCAGCGCACCGCTCAACGTCAGCCATGCCAGTCAGCTGTTCCGCTACTTCGGAGTCACCGAGGCCCGCCTTGCGATACTGACAAACGGGGTGGTCTATCAGTTCTACTCGGACGTCGAAGCGCCGAACCGCATGGACGACAAGCCCTTCTTCACGTTCAGCATGGACGCCATCCGGCCGAATGACGTGAAGACGCTGGAGAAATTCAGCAAGCAGGCTTTCGACATTGAACAGATCGTCCAAGAGGCCGGGAACCTCAAAATCCAGTCCCTGATCAGGAAGGAACTGGAGCGCGAATTTGCAGAGCCTTCGGACGACTTTGTGAGGATCCTGGCCGCCAGGGTGCACGAGGGGCGCCTAACGCAGCACGTGCGGGAGCAGTTCGGGAAGATGATCTCGTCGACCATCGCCAACTACGTCCGCGACAAGGTCAACGAGCGGCTAAGCAGCGCATTGAACGCCAGCCAGCCGGCGACCGCCGATGAGCCCGTAATGCTCCAGGGCGAGGATGTGATCGTGACCACCCCGGAGGAGATCTCCGGCTTCCACATCATTCAAGCCATCGCCTCGAAAGTGACCGACCCGAAGAGGGTCGTGATGCGCGACGCGAAGTCCTACTGCGCGATCCTGCTCGATGACAACAACCGCAAGAGCCTGGCGCGGCTGCACTTCAACGGCATCAGCACGAAGTATGTCGGCACCTTCTCCGGCAAGGAGGAGACGCGCCACCTGATCGGCGACCTGACCGAGATCTATCAGCTCGCCAGCAAGATCGAGGCCCGGATCGCTGAACTCGACAGCGGCGGCGGGTGAGCGATTAGAACCGCGCCGTCGGCAGGCCGCTGAACGGCGCGGGCTCGCAGACCGCTCTGCGACGCTCGCGAGAGACCGTGCGCCCCACGGATGAGTAGTAGTCGTCCAGGTCTCCGCTTGTCCGATCGACCTGAAGCCAAGACCGCACCCGGGTGCCACGTGCCTCCGGCTCGATCTCTGCAAACACGATCCGGTCGGCGGTGACCTCGTGAATGTCGAACGCGCGTTCACAGGCGCCGCGGCACCATCGATTAGCGTCAAGGTCAACTCGGAAGCGCTCGATGTACGCCTGCCCGCGCGAGCCCCCCTCTGTGACGCTGCCGCTGCACACGAGGTCGAACTGGGCGGGCGACTGCAGAATGGCGAGAGCGACAAGGGCGTGCGGCAGCATCAAAGCCTCCTGGCGAACCATACGACCCGGCCGATGACTGTCACCAGCTCGGCGGGCACGCGATACTGGTTGTGGTTCCGATTGTCAGAGATCAGCACGACCTCCGGCGGGTCACTGGCCGGGACGCGCTCAATCCGCTTCACGACCGTCGCGTCAGAGTCGAAGATCGCATAGACCCCAGGCTTGGCGGGATTGACCTCGCTCAGGTCGACGATGACCCGATCGCCGGACCAGAGCGTCGGGTACATGCTGTCCCCTTCGACCGTGACCACGCCCAGGCTGGACGGAGAAACGCGTAACTCGCTCTCCAGATAGCGGCGCGAGAAGTGCCAGTAGTCGACGATCTTCTCGTCATCGACCAGGGCCCCGCCTCCAGCCGAGAGCTTCACGTCGTACTCCGGGATGGCGACCATCGCGCCCAGGTCGTCGGTGACGTGGATGATCTGATTCTCGGCGGCAGCCTCTGGCGGGTCGAACTTGCCAGTGAGCAGAGCCGCCGGAGTGGTCTCGAGGCCCTTGGCGAGCTTGTCCAGGTTCTCGCCTCGGACCGAGCGCTTTTTCTCATTGAGGATGTCGTTGACGAAATTGCGCTCAAGGCCGCCGTCCCGGGCCGCCTCAAACGGGTTTTTGCCTATGGCCGCGAGCCGCCGGCTCACGACATCCTTCAACGATGCCATGTCGGTTCTTTCCGACGTGCGTTCGCTCGCGGCTAGACGGAAGTTTCCGATTGACGAAGTCGGAAATCTCCGATTATGGTCGGCGGCATGGAAAACGTCCTGCGCCGTCATCTTGAAACCTGCGCCGCCAAGTTTGCCCAGGCGACCGACCGAGAGCCGTCGACTGTAGCTCGCCTCGCTACCGGTGACTGGCGCTTCTTCGAGCGGCTGAAAGACGGCGCATCGTTCACGGCCCGCAAGTACGACGGGGTCATGGCCTGGTTCTCTGCCAACTGGCCTGCGGACACCGCGTGGCCGGATGGCGTGCCGCGACCGGACCTGACTTCGCCGGCGAACGACTCCTCCGAGGCGGAGGCTGCGGCGTGAAAACCCAAATCCGAGATCAGCACCGCCCTCCCCTCCTGTGTCAGGTGCTGACGGTCCCCGGCGGCTTGGAAGGGTCTGCCGGGGGCCACCCCCTCACCGGAGGGCGCCATGGCTGAGCCCTCCGTCAATCAGCTGAAGCGGCGGTTGCTGCTTCTGACCCCTCGGGGCTGGGGCTCGGCTGTCGTCGGCCCCTTCGTCCCCGGTCAGCCATTCGGCTTCCTCTTCGCAGTCCCAGCACCCCGTGCGGCAAACGCCGCCGATGTGCAGGCAAGTCCCTACCAGCCCTCGAACGACAACCACTGCATGCCTCCAGTCCCGGCAGCCTGAGTAGGGCCGCTGGACGGGGGCGTCAGCCGA
>JBKBUS010000179.1:0-4576 GCA_046290035.1 Brevundimonas sp. | reverse complement strand
AAGTCGATGGCCAGGCCCTTCTTCTCCCAATCCCCGTAGCGGGTCGGCTCGGGCCCGCGCGGTCCGCCGTCCTCGGGCGGGAGCGCGGCATTGGCCTGCCGCTCGCGGCGCGCCGCGGCTTCGAGCAGGGCCTGCCGGGCGACGGCGCTGATCGGCCGTTGGGGCGTGGCGTTCGGCACGTCCGTGTTGAAGGGCTCCGGCGCGACGTCGGCGGGTGGGGTAGGCTGTTCGGTCACAGGCCCGGCCTCTTGAGGAAATCCAGCGTGTTCAGCACATAGGCGTTTGGAAGGCTGGGGGCCATGCGGCCGAGTAGACGATTATGAATCACCTGAAGACCTTCATGCTGCTGGCGGCGCTGACGGCGCTGTTCGCCGGCGTCGGCTACATGATCGGCGGCACGACCGGCATGCTGATCGCCCTGGTCTTCGCCGGGGGCATGAACCTCGTCAGCTACTGGAACGCCGACAAGATCGTGCTGCGCATGTATCGCGCCCAGCCGGTCGACGAGAGCCACCCGAACGCCGTGGTGCGCACCTACGTCGCCGACGTGAAGGCCATGGCCGAGCGCGCCGGGATGCCGATCCCCAAGATCGCCATCATCCCCAACGACCAGCCGAACGCCTTCGCCACCGGCAGGAACCCGGAGAACGCGGCGGTCTGCGCCACCACGGGCCTGCTGGACATGCTGACCCGCGAGGAGATCCGGGGCGTGATGGCCCACGAGCTGGCGCATGTGAAGAACCGCGACACCCTGGTGATGACCGTCACCGCGACGGTGGCGGGGGCCATCTCGGCGCTGGCCAACTTCGCCCTGTTCTTCGGCGGCGACCGCGACCGGCCCGGCGGCCTGATCGGCACTCTGGCGCTGATGATCCTCGCGCCCATGGCGGCCGCCCTGGTGCAGATGGCGATCAGCCGCGCGCGCGAGTACGAGGCCGACCGCGTGGGGGCCGAGATCGCCGGCGACCCGCACGCGCTCGCCTCCGCGCTGGAGAAGATCGAGGCCTACGCCAAGCGCATCCTGAACCCGACGGCGGAGCGCAATCCGGCCTCCGGACAGCTGTTCATCATCAACCCGCTTGCGGGCCGGGGCGCGGACAATCTGTTCTCGACCCACCCGGCGACCGGCAACCGGGTGCGCGCCCTGATGGAGCTGGCGGTGAAGATGGGGATGGCCGCCCGCGCGCCCTCGCCCGAGCCGCGCCGCACGTCCCAGGCCGTGCCGCTGACCGAGCCGGCCGCCAGCCACCGTCGCGGCCCCTGGGGCTGACGAGGGCGCTGGCGAGGGGCGGTTTGTCCGCCTATCTTCCAGCCGTGATCGACGACCTCTACAGCGCGCGCATTCTGGGTCTGGCGGCGAACATGCCGAGGACCGGACGGCTCGACGCGCCTGACGGGTCGGGCGAGGCCGTGGCCAAGCTGTGCGGCTCCCGCGCCGTGGTCGACGTCAGGCTCGACGATCACGACCGGATCCTCGACTTCGCCCAGACGGTGAAAGCCTGCGCGCTCGGTCAGGCCGCGGCCGGCGTGCTGGGCGAGGTCATTGTCGGCGCCGGCGTCTCCGAGGTCCGCCAGGCGCGCACCGACATGGTCGCCATGCTGAAGTCCGGCGGCGACGGGCCGACCGGCCGCTTCGAAGGGCTGCGCGCGCTCAAACAGGTCGCCGACTACCCGGCGCGACATGCCTCGACCCTGGTGGCGCTGGACGCGACGCTCAACGCCATCGACGCCGCGCTCGCCGCCCGAACTCGTCGCGCCGGCTAGGCTGCGGTTGCTCCCCGGCTTCGGTCGGGAGATAAGCCCGCGATGCCCTCCGGCGACACCCTTTACGAACGCGGCGTGCGGCTGGCCCATCGCGGGTACAAGCTGACGCTCAGCCCCCTGATCGGGCAGCAGTGCCGCTTCCTGCCCACCTGTTCGGACTATGCGCGCGACGCGCTGATCCAGCACGGACCGGGACGTGGGGGATGGCTGACGCTGCGCCGCCTGTGTAAGTGCCACCCCTTCGGCGGGTCGGGTTACGACCCGGTCCCTCCCGCAAAGACCGACCGATGATCGAACTGAAATTCCCCGACGGCGCCGTTCGCGAGTATCCCGCCGGCACGACCGCCCACGACGTGGCCGCCTCCATCTCGCCGTCGCTGGCCAAAAAGGCGGTGCTGGCCGAGCTGAACGGCGAGCAGCGCGACCTGCACCGCACGCTGGAGACCGGCGGATCGTTCCGCCTGATCATGCGCGACGATCCCGAGGCGCTCTACACCATCCGCCACGACACGGCCCACGTGCTGGCCGAGGCCGTGCAGAAGCTGTTCCCGGGCACCCAGGTCACCATCGGCCCGGCGATCGAGGACGGCTTCTACTACGACTTCTATCGCGACGAGCCGTTCTCCACCGACGACTTCGCCGCCATCGAAAAGGAGATGGCGAAGATCGTCGATCGCGACGCCAGGTTCGAGCGCGAGGTCTGGGACCGCGACGAGGCCATCACCTTCTTCGAAGCGCGGGGCGAGAAGTTCAAGGCCGAGCTGATCCGCGACCTGCCCGCCGACGAGACCATCACCGTCTATCGCCAGGGCGAGTGGCTGGACCTGTGCCGCGGCCCGCACTTCCCCTCCACGCGCCACGTCGGCAAGGCCTTCAAGCTGACCAAGCTGGCCGGCGCCTACTGGCGCGGCGACGCCAAGCGCGAGCAGCTTCAGCGCATCTACGGCACCGCCTGGGCGACCAGGGAGGACCTCGACGCCTACCTCAAGCGTATCGAGGAAGCCGAGAAGCGCGACCACCGGAAGCTCGGCCGCGCCATGGACCTCTTCCACATGCAGGAAGAGGGCCGCGGCATGGTCTTCTGGCACCCCAAGGGCTGGGTGCTGTGGCAGGTGATCGAGGCCTACATGCGCCGCCGCCTCACGGCCGCCGGCTACGTCGAGGTCAAGACGCCCCAGGTGCTGGACCGCAAGTTCTGGGAGGCGTCCGGCCACTGGGAGAAGTACCGCCCGAACATGTTCGTCTGCGAGACGGTGGAGGGCGAGGAGCTCAGTCTCAAGCCGATGAACTGTCCCGGCCACGTGCAGATCTTCGACCAGGGCCAGCGGTCCTACCGCGAGCTGCCGTTGCGCATGGCCGAGTTCGGGGCGTGCCACCGCTACGAGCCGTCAGGCTCGCTGCACGGGCTCATGCGGGTGCGCGGCTTCGTCCAGGACGACGCCCACATCTTCTGCCGCGAAGACCAGATCGTGCCGGAGACGGCGGCCTTCATCGAGCTGGCGCGGTCGGTTCACGCCGACCTCGGCATGCAGACGAAGTACATCAGCCTGGGCACGCGGCCCGAGGTGCGCGCCGGCGACGACGCCTTCTGGGACAAGGCCGAGGCGCAGATGCTGGAGGCCGCACGCGCCGCGGGCTCCGAACCGGTGGTGACGCCGGGCGACGGAGCCTTCTACGCGCCCAAGCTGGACTTCATCGTCGAGGACGCGATCGGCCGGGAATGGACCTGCGGGACGATCCAGCTGGACTATGTTTTGCCCGAGCGGCTGGACGCGACCTACATCGGCGAGGACGGGGCCAAGCACCGGCCGGTCATGCTGCACCGGGCCATCCTGGGCAGCTTCGAGCGCTTCATCGGCATCATGATCGAGAACTACGCGGGCGCCTTCCCGCTGTGGCTTGCGCCGGTCCAGGCGGTGGTGGCGACCATCACATCGGACGCCGACCCCTATGCCGAGGAGGTGGCGTCGAAGCTGCGCGCCGCTGGGCTACGGGTCGAGACGGACCTCCGGAACGAGAAGGTCGGCTACAAGGTGCGCGAGCACTCCGTCGGCAAGGTCCCGGTCATCGCCGTGGTCGGCCGCAAGGAAGCCGAGGAGGGCAAGGTCGCGCTCCGCCGTCTCGGAAGTCAGGAACAGACGGTCGTCACGCTCGACGAGGCCATCCGCAGGCTGATGGAGGAGGCGACGCCGCCCGACCTGAAGCGCGCCAAGGGCGGCTGATCGGGGAACAGGAGCCGGGGGTCTCGGGTTTGGGGGAGCCACCCCCTTTTTCCGGAGACCTCCCCATGGCCGAGAAGACGCTCGAGACCCTGTTCCACGACACGCTCAAGGACATCTATTACGCCGAGCGGAAGATCCTGAAGTCGCTGCCGAAGATGCAACGCGCGGCGCAGTCGCCCGAGCTGAAGGCGGCCTTCGAGAAGCACAAGGACGAGACCGAGGGCCAGATCGAGCGCCTTCAGCAGGTGTTCGAGCTGATCGGCAAGCCCGCCCGCGGCAAGACCTGCGACGCCATCGAGGGCATCCTGGCCGAGGGCGAGGAAATCATGGACGAGTACAAGGACAACATCGCGCTGGACGCCGGCCTGCTCGCCGCCGCCCAGGCTGTGGAGCACTATGAGATCACCCGCTACGGCACCCTGAAGCGCTGGGCCCAGGTGCTGGGCATGGACGAGGCGGTGCGGCTGCTGGACGAGACCCTGCAGCAGGAGTCCAAGACCGACGAGGACCTGACCAAGATCGCCGACAGCGCGGTCAACGAGGAGGCGCTGCGCCCCGCGGCGGAGTAAACCTCAGGGCCGGAACGGTCC
>JBKBUS010000178.1:0-4578 GCA_046290035.1 Brevundimonas sp. | reverse complement strand
GATGGGCGCCGACGGCGTCCTGGGCGCCGAGCGACAGCACCGGAACGCCGGCGGCCGAGAACACCCGGTCGTCGCTGGGCGGATAGACCGGGAAGCCGATGCAGGTCACCGCGCGCTCGGCGCATTGCAGCCGCAGCGCCCGCAGCACGCCGGCGGACTGGGGCCCATTGTTCTCGCCGTACATGATCGTCTCGCCATAGGCGGCGACGTCGGCGTTGATCACCGCCGTGATGCGCGACCGGTCGGCGGCCTCCAGCCATTTGCGGGCCCCGATCAGGCCCAGCTCCTCCTGGTCGGTCAGGACGAAGACGAAGCGGTGCGTCGTCGGCTGTCCCTCCAGCCCTTCCTTCAGAGCCAGGGCCGCCTGCATCATCGCCAGGACCGATCCGGCGTTGTCGACGATCCCTTGCGAGAAGCCCCCCTCCAGGGGCACCGCGTCGTAGTGGGCGGTCAGAACGATGTCCCGCTCGCCCGCCCCAAGGGTGAGGATGACGTTCCGGCCCTCCAGGGGGCCGGTACGCCCGTTCCCCCCCTCGAACGTCTGGATCTCGTACTCCAGCCCCTCCGCCGTGAGCTGCTCGGTCAGCACGCGGAAGCGCTCGGCGTTGGACGGCTGAACCCAGGCGGCGGCGGCCCGCTCCAGGTCCGCGGCGACGTCCTGGGCCGACGCAGGCATGGCGACGAGCGCGGCGGCGAGCGCGGCGCCGGGAAGCAGGTTGCGGATCATGGGGTCCTCCTCGGCCGCGCATCTCGGGGAGACGGCGGTCGGCCGTCAAGCCGGAACCCTTCGCGCGCTCGCGGGGTTGGCGAGGCGCAACCCAGGAGGCCCGGATGTCCAACCACCCCGCCCCCGACCGCCAGCCGGTCAAGGGGCCTGACGATCTTCAGCGCAATCCGGGAATCGGCCAGTCGCCAGGTCTGAACCGCGCCGAGGGTCTCGAGCGCATCGAAGGCGACAACACCGTCGAGGGCGACACGGAGAACGATGCCGGCCCCGGGGGCGCCGTCGATCCTGAAGACAGGGGCCGGGCGAACCCCTAGCTCTTCAGCCGCCAGCCCGTGCGGAACAGGGTCCAGCAGACCCAGGCCATCGCCACGGTCAGGCCCAGGCTGATCGCCACTCCGATCGCCAGACTGCCTTCCGCATGGCCGATGAAGCCCGCGCGGAACCCGTCGATCAGATAGAACATGGGGTTCCAGTGACTGATCGTGGCGAACGGCTCGGGCAGGTTCTCGACCAGATAGAAGGTCCCCGACAGGAAGGTCATCGGCATGACGATGAAGTTCTGAACCGCCGCCAGGTGATCGAACTTCTCCGACCACAGGCCGGCGACGACGCCGATCAGGCCCATCAGCAGCGAGGCGATGGCGCCGAAATAGACGATGGCCAGCAGGTTCGCGACGCCCAGCCGCGCGAACGGCAGCACGCACAGCGCCGTCACGAAACCGACCAGCAACCCGCGAGTCGCCGCGCCTAGCGAGAAGCCGACCGCCAGCTCGAAGGGGCTGAGCGGCGGCGTCAGGAAGTCGGTCGCCGTGCCCATGATCTTGGCCTGGATCAGGCTGGAGGAAGCGTTGGCGAAGGCATTGTTCAGGATCGCCATCATGATCAGGCCAGGCGCCACGAACTCGCCGAAGGGCGTGCCGTGCAGCGGCGGACGCGCGCCCTGCAACGCCACCACGAACACCATCATGTAGAGCAGGGTCGTGACCACCGGCGCCGCTACGGTCTGGGCCCCGACCTTCCAGAACCGGCGAACCTCGCGAAGATACAGGGTCCTGACCCCGATCCAGTTGATGCCTCGGTACTCGCGGGGCTGGGGCAGGCCGGAAGGGCGCGTGGAGGCGAGGTCGGTCATGGCCGCGCAGATGCGCCCTCGGCCGGGGCTTCGCAACCCTTGCTCCGCTATTGCAGCGGCGCGTCCCCGTCGCCGGCCTCGGCGGCGTCGATGCGCATCAGGGCCGTGAGGGCGCCGGTCCGGTCGAGCAGCGTCTTGGCCTCCAGCAGCGCCTGCTTCTCGGCCGGCTCGAACGGCAGGGCCATGGCGAGGCTGTTGACCAGCGCCTCGGGCGGGGCCGCCTCGGCCGTCTCCCAGTCCACATCGAGACCGCGACGCTCAAGATACAACCGCAGCGCCTGCAGGAATTCCGGCCGGTCGAACGCGCCGTCGTTCTCGTCCGGCTTCAGGTCGGCCTCGTAGGGCGTGAACTCGGCCCGCACCTGGCGATAGGGCGCCGCGCTGGGCAGCTCGGCCTGAACCCGGAAACGCGCCACCCCGGTCAAGGTGATCAGATAGCGCCCGTCCGAGGTCTCCGCGAAGCTGGTGATCCGGCCGGCGCAACCCACCGGCGTCAGGCTGGGCAGGGTCTTGGGCCCGCCCGAGGGCTGGATCATGCCGATCAACCGGTCGCCGGCCATGGCGTCGTCGATCATGTTCAGATAGCGCGGCTCGAAGATGTTGAGCGGCAACTGCCCCCTCGGCAGCAGGATCGCCCCGCCCAGCGGAAACACCGGCAGGGCCTGCGGCAGGTCGGACGCCTTCAGATAGCTGTGGGCCAAGGCGTCGTCTCCGCGTCAGGCGAACAGGATCGAGGACAGCCGCCGGCGGCCGTCCTTGGCGACGTCCGAGCCGGCGCCCGCGGCCTCGAAGATGGTCAGCAGCTGCTTGCGCGCAGCCTGATCGTTCCACTCCCGGTCCGCCTTGACGATGGTCAGGAGCTCGTCCACCGCGCCCTTCAGATCCCCGACCGAGGCCAGGCCCAGCGCCAGGTCGAAGCGGGCCTGATGGTCGTTCGGATCGGCCTGGACCTTCGCGCGCAGGGCCGCAGTGTCGCCGCCGCCCTGACCACCGCTTTCGGACAGGCGGATTTGGGCGCGCGCGCTCTGCACGTCCGGGTCGGTGCTGTCGCCCGCCATGGCCAGGGTCTGGCGCGCCTGATCGGCGTCGCCGGTGGCCAGGTACACCTTGGCCAGCCCCGCGATCGCCTTGACGTTGTCCGGCTCGATCGACAGCACCTCGGCATAGGCCTGGGCCGCGCCGCCCCAGTCCTGCAGCGCCAGCGACTC
This sequence comes from Brevundimonas sp., assembly GCA_046290035.1. GTDB lineage: Bacteria > Pseudomonadota > Alphaproteobacteria > Caulobacterales > Caulobacteraceae > Brevundimonas. The sequence goes on along the minus strand of JBKBUS010000178.1, from coordinate 1,511 downwards.
CGCGCCCAACGCCAGCACCTGGGCGATGTCCGACGCGGCCGAGGACCCGCCCGTCAGCTTGTCGATGAACGCCTTGATCTGGCTCTCCGGGATCGCGCCCTGGAAGCCGTCGATCGGCCGGCCGTCGACGAAGGCGTAGACGGTCGGGATCGACTGAACCCTCAGCTGGCCCGCATAGGCCGGGTTCTTGTCGACATCGATCTTGACCAGTTTCACCGCGCCCTTGGCGGCGCGCACGGCCTTCTCCAGCGCCGGCGTCAGCTGACGGCAGGGTCCGCACCAGGTGGCCCAGAAGTCCACGATGACGGGCTGGGTTCTCGACGCCTCGACCACGTCGGCCATGAAGCCGGCGTCGGAGCCCTCCTTGATCAGGTCCTCGGGCGGCGCTGCGGGATCGGCGAAACTCATGGTCATCCTCGGTCAGAAACGCGTCGTGGCTCAGATGGTCGCGTCCGCCAGGAGAGACAAGCGGGAGAAATCGACGACCATCGGAGATCGGCCCAGCACGCTCAGGAAGCGCCGGAAATCATGCTGCGCCATCGCGGTCGTGGCGGTGTTGGTCAGAGGGTGGAAGTTGACGACCTGGGCGTCCCACAGGGCCCTGTCGAGGACGAACGTGACGCGCCGCTGGGCATCGTTGATCAGACCCAGCGCGGTCACCGAGCCCGGCCGCACGCCCAGCGTCGCCCACATCAGCTCTTCGTTCCCGAACGACAGCCGGTCCGAGCCGATCACCCGCGGCAGGGCCTTCAGGTCCACCGCCGTGTCCTGGCGCGCTGAAACCAGCCACAGCCGCCCCTTCCTGTCCTTCAGGAACAGGTTCTTGGTGTGGGCGCCCGGCATGGCGGCCTTCAGCTCCAGCCCTTCCTCGACGCGGAACACCGCCGGGTGCTCATGGGTGGTCTGGGCCACGCCGTTGTCGGCGAGGAAGGCCAGAAGGCTGTCACGATCGTACGGGGGCGCGCTCAAGGACCCGGTCCGGCTTTACGGCCCGCTGCGGGCCCGGCTAGAGCTTCGGCTTAGACGTGACGCGCGAGAGGGCCAAGGCCTTGGAACTGGAATGCTACCCCATGACCCACCGGCCGCCGGACATGGTGCCCGGCCGCCAGTCCCGGGCCTGGATGGACGCCTTCGCCAGCCGCCATCCGTATCGCTGCCTGCCGCTGAACATGGCGAACACCACCGGCTGGGAGATCCTGTGCCCCTTCGGCTTCACCGCCGAGTGGAACGGCGGCCCGTCCCAGGCCGACATCAAGATCACGCCGGACCGCCCGAACCCTGAGCTGGACCATTTCGTCACCTCGCACTTCTCGCGCGGGGTGCTGACGATGCATCCGCAGTATCTGTTCCGCACGCCGCCCGGCTGGGGCATGACCGCGACGGGCGCGCCCAACCACATCAAGGACGGCATCCAGCCGCTGACCGGCCTGATCGAGACCGACTGGCTGCCGTTTCCCTTCACCATGAACTGGCTCTTCACCCGCCCCTGCCGGGTGCGGTTCGAAAAGGGC
>JBKBUS010000177.1:0-4578 GCA_046290035.1 Brevundimonas sp. | reverse complement strand
CCGCGAAGGCTGGGGCTGGTCCTCGGTGGTGGACTACGCCCGCGCCCAGGCCTGGAAGCCGTGGCTCGAGGTGCATACCGAAAGCCGCGAGCTGTCGGACTTCAACGAGGCGGGCTGGGACCGCGCCTGGGCCACGGCCGCCGAGATCCTGAAGCGCCGGCCGCATATGGCCGGCATGCTCGGCTCCAGCTGGTTCTACGACCCGCCGCTGGAAGAGATCAGCCCCCGGCTGGCCTATCTGCGCATCAACCCGCTGAAGCACGGCGCGTTCATGGTGCATCAGGGACCCGCCGAGATTCATACCCAGCGCGCCGCCGCCTCCTCGCCCACGCGCCGCGCCCTGATCGAGGCGGGCGAGTACACGGCCCGGTCCTGGATCGTCGCATGGCCGCGCGCGGCGCTGATCCGCTGGGCCGACGCCCGCCGGGAAGCGGCGGCCTAACCCAGGAACGCCTTCACACTGTCGACCGCCTCGGCCAACCCCATGCGCAGCACCTCCGCGCCGGGCGGCAGGGCGGCGAACAACCGCGTCGGGGTGGCGGCGTCCAGCATGACGAACACCCCCCGGTCGTCGGCGCGCCGGATCAGTCGCCCGAACGCCTGGGCGATGCGAGCGCGGGCGAGCGCATCGTCGTAAAGGCGGCCCGCCGCGCCCTCGCCGCCGAACCGCTGCCGCCGGGCGCGGTGCAGCAGATCGGGCCGGGGCCAGGGGGCGCGGTCGAAGGCGAGCAGGCGCAGGGAGCGTCCCGGCACGTCCACCCCGTCGCGCACCGCGTCGGTGCCCAATAGGCAGCTGTCCTCCTCGGCCCGGAACACGTCGACCAGCGCCCCGACCTCCAGGGGATCGATATGCTGGGCGTAGAGCGGCAGCCCGGCCTTTGCCAGTTCCGGCCCCAGCCGCTCGTAAACGGCCTTCAGCCGCCGGATGGCGGTGAACAGGCCCAGCGCCCCGCCGCCGGCCGCCAGGAACAGCTCGCGCATGGCCGCCGCGGTCTGGCGCGGATCGTCCTTGGTCAGGTCGTTGACCACGATGACGCGGCTGTTGGCGGCGTAGTCGAACGGGCTCTCGACCTTCAGCGTCCGAGCGGGCTCGATCAGCCGGGCCGAGCCGGTGCGCAGCCGCGCCATGTCGAAAGGGTCCTCCGCCAGCGGATCGCTCAGCGTCGCCGAGGTCACGAGCACGCCGTGGGACGGCATCACCACCGCAGCCTCCAGCGGCACGGTGGGGTCGATCCAGTGCCGGCGCAGCGCGACGTCCTGGATGCGACCGAACGCGGCCTCGGCGGACAGCCAGTCGACAAAGTCGGGGTCGGGCTCGTCCGAACTCTCCTCCAGCGCCGCCAGCATCGAGCGCCAGCCGGGCAGGGTCATCCGCGCGCGCCGGTCCAGACCGCGCAGCGCACCCTCGATCCGGGCCCGCACCGCGCTCTCCAGCTCGGCCGCCTCGTCGTCCAGGATGTCCTCCAGGTGACGCGACAGGGCGAGCAGCGGCGCCTCGATGGCGGCGAGCGCCTGCGCCGCCTCGCGCGCGGTCTCGGCCACCTGGTCGGTGACGGGGCGCAGCGCGCACTCCAGCCCGAACTCGGTTGAGACGTTCGTCTCGCCCGCCCGCGCCCTTAGCTGGGCCAGGGCGGCGGCGAGGAAGCGCTCGATGGGCCCGATCGGGTTCACCTCGCCCGACGGCGGCGCGATCCGGCCGGACACGCCTTCGCCGGGCAGGGCGGCGGCGGCGCGGATGGCGTCGTTCAGGGCCCTGGACGCCTGTTCGTTGTCGGCGCACAGCTCGCCGAGCCGCTGCTCCAGGCCGCGTCCGCGTCGTCCTCGTCCTTCAGGCCCCCGGATCCAGCGGCGCAGCTCGGCCGCCTCCTGACCCGACAGGCAGGCGGAGAAGGCGCTGTCGGCGGCTTCGAACAGGTGGTGGCCCTCGTCGAACACGATCCGCTTGAGCGCCGCCGTCTCCTGGTCGGTCTTCAGGCCCCGCGCGGCGCGAGCCCCGTCGAAGGCCGCCTGGGTCATGACCAGCGCATGGTTGGCGATCACCAGGTCGGCGCGGCGGCTGGCGCGGATGGTCTTCTCGACGAAACACGTCCGGTAGTGCGGGCAGGCGGCGTGGACGCACTCGCCGCGCCGATCCACCAGATTGGCGGCCGTGGCCTGCTGGCCCGGCGACACCGCGAACAGGCCGGGCAGCCAGCCGGGGAAGTCGCCGCCGGTCATGTCGCCGTCGCGGGTGTGCAGCGCCCAGCGCGCGACCAGCGCCGCCCCGATCAGGTCGCCGTTCCCCAGCTGCGCCGCCTGAACGGTCTCCTGCAGGTTCAGCAGGCAGACGTAGTTCTCGCGCCCTTTCCTGACCACGGCCTTCCTGCGCCGCACGCCCGGATCGGGCCACAGGCTGGCGCTCTCGCGGTCGATCTGCCGTTGCAGCGCGCGGGTGTAGGTCGATACCCAGGCCGCCCCCTGATTCCGCTCGGCCCACAGCGAGGCGGGCGCCAGATAGCCGAGGGTCTTTCCGGTCCCGGTCCCGGCCTCAGCCAGCAGCACGCGCGGCCGGCCCTCATCGTCGCGCGGCGAAAAGGCGAAGGCGGCCTCCGCCGCATAATCGGACTGGGTGGGACGCGCCTCGTCCAGCCCCGACGCCTGCAGCAGCTTCTCCAGCCGGATGCGGGCGGACTCGGAGTCGACGGGCGCGGAGCCCGCCTCGCCGCGCGGCGCCTCGTCCTCCCACTCCGGCAGGCGCGCCCAGACGTCGAGGCCAGAGCCGCGCTCGCGCCGATCGCGCATCGGCTGGGCGGCCAGCGCCGCGCGCACGTGATCGGCCCAGGCCCACCCGGCGCGGCCCAGCGTCTCGTTCAGGGTGTAGGCGGTCTCCCGGTTCGGGTAGTCGGGCCGCGCCAGCTCCGCCAGCAGCAGGCCCGCCGCCTCCCTCAGCGCCAGCGCCTGCGCCTCCGCCCCCCGCGGCTCGGCCAGACCGACCGCCAGCGCCAGGCCGGTCGGGGAGGGGGCGCAGAAAGTCGCCGGCCGCACGAAGGCGTAGAGCTCCAGCGCGTCCAGGATCGTCGCAGACCGCCCCGGCGGCGCCAGCCCGAGCCGCCGCGCCGTCAGCCCCGCATGCGCCACTATCACGCCAGGACCGGTGAACAGCGCCTCCGCCGCCCCCCGTCCGATCCGGCGCGCCCCGTCCGCGTCCGCCACCGCGCCCGCGCCCGGCGGCGTGGCCAGGGCGGGTGGCAGGGCGGCGAGCGTCGTCGGTCGGGCCTCGGCGTCGATGTCAGGCGAAAGCGGATTCACGCGAGACAGATAGCCGCTTGGGGGCTGAAACGGAACGGGAACATGGTATCAGGACGATGTGAGCGCGTCGCCCATCCTTCCCCCCCTGTTCTCCGACTGGTTCGCCTCGCGTGGCTGGGCGCCGCGTCGGCATCAGCTGGAGATGGTCGCGGCGGCCGAGGCCGGCGAGCACGCCCTGCTGGTCGCGCCGACCGGCGGGGGCAAGACGCTGGCGGGGTTTCTGCCCAGCCTGATCGAGCTCAGCGAACGCGGCATACGGCCGGAGAGCGGACCGGGTTCGGGGGTGCACACCCTTTACCTGTCGCCGCTCAAGGCGCTGACGGTCGATGTCGAGCGCAATCTGATGACGCCGATCCGCGAGATCGGCCTGAACATCCATGTCGAGAGCCGCACCGGCGACACCAATGTCTCCAAGCGCCAGCGGCAGCGGCAGAAGCCGCCGGACATCCTTCTGTCCACGCCCGAACAGCTGGCGCTGTTCCTGGCCTGGGACGGTGCGCGGGCCTATTTCGCCGACCTGAAGTGCGTCGTCATCGACGAGGTGCACGCCATCTGGTCCGGCAAGCGCGGCGACCTGCTGTGCCTCGGCCTGGCCCGGCTTCAGCGGTTCGCGCCGGCGATGCGCCGGGTCGCGCTGTCGGCGACGGTCGACGATCCGGACAAGATCGCGGGGTGGCTGAGCCCCGAAGTCGTCCTCCTCGAGGGGGAAGGGTTGAGTGGAGGTGATGGCCGCGTCGATGCCGCCTTCAGCGCAACATCTGGCGACAGCCTGCACTCACCCCCATCCCCGACCCTTCCGCCCTTGAGGGGAAAGGGAGTTCGAATCGTGAAGGGCGAACCCGGCGCGCCGCCGGTGGTGGACGTGCTGATCTCCCAAGGGCGCGTGCCGTGGGCGGGCCACACGGGCGTGCATGCGATCCCCGAGGTCTATGAGGCCATCAAGCGCTCAGGGATGAGCCTGATCTTCGTCAATACCCGCTGGCAGTCGGAGTTCGTGTTCCAGCAGCTGTGGGCGATCAACGAGGACAACCTGCCCATTGGCCTGCACCACGGCTCGCTGGCCGCCGAACAGCGCCGCAAGGTCGAGGCGGCGATGGCGCGGGGGGATCTGCGCGCGGTGGTCTGCACCTCGACTCTTGATCTGGGCATCGACTGGGGCGACGTCGATCTGGTCATCCAGCTGGCGGCCCCAAAGGGGGCCAGCCGCCTGGTGCAGCGGATCGGCCGAGCCAATCACCGGCTGGACGAGCCGTCCCGCGCCCTGATGGTCCCCGCCAGCCGCTTCGAGAT
>JBKBUS010000176.1:0-4579 GCA_046290035.1 Brevundimonas sp. | reverse complement strand
CGAGCAGTGGTAGCTGTTGATCAGCGCGAAACCGGCGACCTCGGCCTCCGCGCCGTGGCCGGGCGGGGCCGCCGAGCCCGGCAGGCCGAGCGCCCTCAGCACATTTCGCCGCGACACGTCGCCAAGCGTGATGATCACCTTCAGCCGGGGCAGGGCGGCGATCCGCGCGGCCAGGAACGGGCGGCAGGTCGCCTCCTCCACCGGGAGCGGCTTGTTGCCGGGCGGGGCGCAGCGGACGGCGTTGGTGATCATGCAGTCGACCAGCTCCAGCCCGTCGTCGGGCCGCGCGTCGTAGCGGCCGCGCGCGAAGCCTGTGGCCAGCAGGGTCTCGTAGAGCATCCACCCGGCGTGATCCCCGGTGAACGGCCGGCCGGTCCGGTTCGCGCCCGTGCGGCCCGGCGCCAGGCCGACAACCAGCAGGCGGGCCTCGGGGTCGCCGAACGAGGGGGCCGCGCCGTTGAACCAGCTCGGGGCCTTCGCCGCATTCTCCTGGCGATAGGCGACGAGCCGGGGGCAGAGGGGGCAGTCGCGCGGCGCCTCGGGCGTCATGCGCCGGCCCGCTGGCGGCCGAACAGGTCGAGCAGGTCGGCGAGGTCCACGAAGGCGTCGGCCTGTCGCCGGAGGTCGTCGGCGATCTGGGGCGGCTGGCTCTTCAGGGTCGAGACCACGGTGACGCGCACGCCCTTGTCCTGAACGGCCTCGATCAGGCGGCGAAAGTCGCCGTCGCCGGAGAACAGCACCGCGTGATCCAGCTGGGGCGCCAGCGTCAGCATGTCGACGGCGATCTCGATGTCCATGTTGCCCTTCGAGCGCGTTTGCCCCTGGGCGTCGGTGAAGCGCTTCATCGGCTTCGTCACCACGGTGAAGCCGTTGTAGTCGAGGAAATCGACCAGCGGCCGCACGGGAGAGTATTCCTCGCCCTCCACGATGGCGGTGTAGTAGTATGCCCGCACGAGCCGGGCGCGCTCGCGGAAGACCTCGATCATCCGCTTGAAGTCCAGCTCCGCCGCCAGACCCTTGGCGGCCGAGTAGAGGTTCGCGCCGTCGATGAACACGGCGACGCGGTCGTTCGGGTAAAAATGCATGGCCGAAAATCCTTCAAGGATGGGCGTGGCCGGGGGCGACGAGCCCCTCGATCTCGACGCGGCCGTGGTGATCGCTCTCGGGTGCAATGACAAGGGGGTGTGGAGCGACTGCGTCGAGGCGCTTGAGGCGGCTCTGGCCCGGTTCCGGGCCGAAGGGATCGACGTGCTGCGCCGGTCCGGCTGGTGGCGTTCGGCCGCCTGGCCTGACCCGGAAGATCCGCCCTTCGTGAACGGGGTGGTCATCGTCCGCACTGGGCTGGATCCGCATGCGCTGATGGCGACGCTGGGCCGGATCGAGGACGCCATGGGACGGGAGCGGCGCGGGCTGAACGCGCCCAGGACGCTGGACCTCGATCTGATCGCCTATGGGCGGCTGACCGGCGACCTCGACGGCCTGATCCTACCCCACCCACGCGCGGCCGAGCGTCTGTTCGTGATGGGCCCGCTGGCGGAGATCGCGCCGGATTGGCGGCATCCCACGCTCGATGTCGCCGCGCTGAGTCTCTCGGAGCAGGCTCCGGTTGCCAGGGACGCGCGCCCGATCGGCTGAACTCCAGGCTTCGCGGCGTTGCACAATCGGCCCGAACCCTTTATCTTCCTCTGTTCTCCCCCCGTTCCGAGGACTCCATGGCCCGCGTCACCGTCGAAGACTGCATCGAGAAGGTTCCGAACCGTTTTGGCCTCGTGCTGCTGGCCGGTCACCGCGCCCGCAACATCGCCAACGGCGCGCCGCTGACCATCGATCGCGACAACGACAAGAACCCGGTCGTGGCGCTGCGCGAGCTGGCCGACGACACGGTCAAGCCGGACGAACTGTCGGAGAACCTCATCACCACGCTGCAGCGCGTGGATGAGCGCACCGAGGCCGAGGACGAGGCCGAGGTCGTCGCCCTGCTGGCCGAGCCCCAGCACATGAACATGGCCGAGCAGGAGCTGATCCGGGCGCTTCAGTCCGATCGCGACGGCGGCCAGGAGGAGCGCTACTGACGGCGGAGCCAGTCCCCGGCGTCACCGTTCTTCCGGCGCGGCCCTCGAAGTCCTCGCCGCCCAAGCCCGCGTCCGGGTCCCGATCGGGGTCCGGCGCGCCGATCCTGCGTCAGTTCGAGCTGATCGAAGCGGTCCGGGCCTATGACCCGACGGCCGACGAGGCGCTGCTGAACCGCGCCTATGTCTATGCGATGAAGATGCACGGCTCGCAGCTGCGGGCCTCAGGCGACCCCTATTTCGCGCATCCGATCCAGGTGGCCGGCATCCTGACCGACTATCGCCTCGATACGGCGACCATCTGCACGGCCCTGCTGCACGACGTGGTGGAGGACACCTCCGCCACCAAGGCCGATATCGCCGAGATGTTCGGCGACGAGATCGCCGAGCTGGTCGAGGGCGTCACCAAGCTCAGCCGTCTGGAGCTCCAGGCCGAGCACACGCGCCAGGCCGAGAACCTGCGCAAGTTCATCCTGGCGATCAGCCGCGACGTGCGGGTGCTGCTGGTCAAGCTGGCCGACCGGCTGCACAACATGCGCACGCTTCAGTACGTGAAGCCGGAGAAGCGCGAGCGCATCAGCCGGGAGACGCTGGAGGTCTATGCGCCGCTCGGCCGCTCCATCGGCATCCACTCGATCGCGTCCGAGCTGGAAGAACTCGCTTTCGAGCACCTGAACCCGACGGCCCGAGACGCCATCGCCCGCCGCTTGGAGGCGCTGAGCCTGGAGCACGGGCGCGCCGTCGACGTGGTCGCCCGCGACATCGAGCGGGTCCTGTCCGAGGCGGGCATTCCGGCGCGGGTCTTCGGCCGCGAGAAGACGCCGTACTCGATCTGGCGCAAGCTGCAGAGGAAGGCGGTGGGGTTCTCGTCCCTGGCCGACATCTACGGCTTCCGGGTGATCGTGCAGTCGGAGGACGAGTGTTACCGCGCGCTGGGCGTCGTGCACCGCGCCTGGCCCATGGTGCCGGAGCGGTTCAAGGACTTCATCTCCACGCCCAAGTCGAACAACTACCGCTCGCTGCACACGACCGTGGTCGGGCCGGGGGGGCTGCGGATCGAGATGCAGATCCGCACCGAGGCGATGGACCGGGTGGCCGAGGACGGAGTGGCGGCGCACTGGCGCTACAAGAACCAGTCCTACGGCTTCGACCGCGAGCAGATGGAGCGGGACGGCGGCCGCGACCCGCTGCAGAACCTGCGCCATCTGGTTCAGGTGATCGAGCACGGGGAGGGCGGCGAGGACTGGGTCGAGCACGCCAAGCTGGAGATGTATCTCGATCAGGTCTTCGTCTTCACGCCGAAGGGCCGCCTGATCACCCTGCCGCGAGGGGCCATGCCGCTGGACTTCGCCTACGCCGTCCACACCGAGGTGGGCGACAGCGCCGTGGGCGTGAAGATCAACGGCGAGCTGAAGCCGATGCGCACCCGGCTTCAGAACGGCGACGTGGTGGAGATCATCCGCGGCGCCAAGCGCGACGTGCCGTCGGACTGGCGCTCCCTGACGGTGACGGGCCGCGCCCGCTCGGCGATCCGGCGTCATATCCGCACGTCGGAGCGTTCGGAGTTCCAGAAGCTGGGCAAGGCGGCGCTGGAACAGACGCTGGCGCGGGTGGACAAGTCGCTGAAGGAGGTGGCGCTGAAGCCGGCGCTGGAGACCCTGGCGATCGCCTCGGACGAGGATCTCTTCGAGGCGATCGGCCGCGGCCAGGTGCCGCCCGCCAAGGTGGTCGAGACCCTGTTTCCCAGCCTGAAGGGTACGGTGAAGAGCGCCGGCGTCGGCCGCAAGAAGATCGTCGACGACTCCGCCCGCCTGTTCGTGCGCGGCGGCGGGCTGACCCCCGGAGTCTCGATGCATTTCGGCGCGTGCTGTTCGCCGCTGCCGGGGGACCGGATCGTGGGCATTCTGGAGCCGGGCCAGGGCCTGACGGTGCACACCATCGACTGTCAGAAGCTGGCGGAGTTCGCCGACGACGACTCGGTCTGGCAGGACCTGCAATGGACCGCCCAGGCCGAGCAGGGCGCGCTGGCGGTGACCCGGCTGAAGGCCACGATGAAGAATGCGCCGGGCGTGCTGGGCCAGGTCGCGACCATCATCGGCGAGGCGGGGGGCAACATCCTGAACCTGGCTCTGTCGCACCGCCAGCAGGACTTCTTCGACGTCGATCTGGACATCGAGGTGAACGACCTCAAGCACGCAACCGCGATCATCGCGGCGCTTCGGGCCAATCCGTCGATCGACACCGTCGAGCGCGCCAAGGGTGAGTGAGCGCGAGTTGATCGACGAGGCGCCGAACTCGGCGCAGATGGCCTCGCCCTCCTATCGGCTGGCGGCGCTGGACCAGGACTTCCTGCTCGGCGACTCCATGCGCGGGGTGCGTTTCCTCATGGAGTACGCCAAGGCCGAGGAGGCGCTCAGGGCCTGGGGCGTACGGTCCACCATCGTCGTGTTCGGCAGCGCGCGTGTTCGCGAGGACGGCGAGGGCGAGCATGGGCGCTGGTACCGCGAGGC
>JBKBUS010000175.1:2517-4600 GCA_046290035.1 Brevundimonas sp. | reverse complement strand
CCGTCCTGCCCGTTCTGGGGGTGCCCGTGATGTCCATGGCGCTGATGGGGCTCGATTCCCTGCTGTCGATCGCCCAGATGCCGGCCGGCGTGCCGGTGGGCACGCTGGCCATCGGCGAGGCGGGGGCGACCAACGCGGGCATCCTGGCGGCCCAGATCCTGGCCTTGGGCGACCCTGATCTGGCCGAACGGGTCGCGGCGATGCGTCAGGCCCAGACCGACGGCGTGGCCGAGACGGTCGAGGACTAGGGTGGCCGTCGCCCCGCGTCGTCAGCCGCCGCTGTCGCCCGGCGCCGTCATCGGCGTGCTGGGCGGCGGGCAGCTGGGCCGGATGATGGCCGAGGCCGCCAGTCGTCTGGGCTTCGAGGTCGCCATCCTCGACCCGCAGCCGAGAAGCCCCGCCGCCCGCGTCGCCGCGCGCCAGATCGTCGCCGCCTACGACGATCCCGCGGGCCTGGACGAACTGGGCCGGATCAGCGACGTCGTCACCTTCGAGTTCGAGAACGTCCCGGCAGCCTCGGTCGAGCGGCTGGCGGCGGGCGGCGCCCTGGTCGCGCCGGGTCCGAAGGCGCTGGCGACCGCGCAGGACCGGGTGGCGGAGAAGACCTTTCTGAACGGCGTCGGCGCGACCACCGTCGACTTCCGGCCGGTGGACAGCGTCGAAGACCTCCGCGCGGCGCTCAAGGCGCTCGGCGCGCCTTCGCTGCTCAAGACCCGGCGCGAGGGCTATGACGGCAAGGGTCAGGCCTGGGTGCGGTCGGACGCGGACGTCGAGGCGGCCTGGCGCGCGGTCGGCGAGCGGCCGTCCATCCTGGAGGCCAGGGCCGACTTCCGGCGCGAGCTGTCGATCATCGCCGCGCGCGGCTGGGACGGGAGGACCGCCGCCTATCCGCTGGGCGAGAACCGTCACGAGGGCGGCATCCTGCGCACCACTCTGGCCCCCGCCGAGGCCGAAGAGACCACCGAACATGCGGCGCGAGAGATCGCCCGCAAAGTGCTGAACGGACTGGACTATGTCGGCGTGATCGGGATCGAGCTGTTCGACCTGGGGGACCGGCTTCTGGTCAATGAGGTCGCGCCGCGCGTGCACAACACCGGCCACTGGACCCAGGACGGCTGCGCCTGCGACCAGTTCGAGCAGCATGTCCGCGCCATCGCCGGCTGGCCGCTGGGACCGACGACCGCGCACGCCGCCATCGAGATGACCAACCTGCTGGGCCCCGAGGTCGAGCGCTGGCGCGATCTGGCGGGAGAGCCGGACGCCCGGCTGCACCTCTACGGCAAGGGCGAGGCGCGTCCCGGCCGCAAGATGGGTCACGTGAACCGGGTGCGCGCCCTCTAGGCGCTCTTCGGCGGACGCGGGGCCGCCTGGACGACCAGGGCTCCTGCGGGCGGCGGGACGAGCAGCGCCTCGGCCGGCGCGCGGTCGAACAGCCAGTCCTCCCAACGCTCAGGCGGCAACGGCAGCACCCCCCGGTCGTGATAGGGCGCGACATCGGAGCCGGGCTCCGCCGTCAGCAGCGAGAAGGCGTCCGTCCCCTCCCCGGCCCGCCAGACGGCGGCGAGCGCCAGGAACGGCTCGGCGGGATCGCGGAACATCCAGCGCGTCTTGGGATAACGCTCGCCGGTGAACTCATAGAAGCCGCTGACCGGCACGAGACAGCGGCCCTGGCGGGGTCCGTTGACGAAGCTGCGCCCTTCGCTTCTGAAGTTGACGATCGGCCCGGCCTTGGGTCGGGGCGGCGGGAAGCCGAATCGCATCAGGGTCAGACGCGCCTGCCCGTCCGCGTCGACCCGGACCGCAGCCGCCGTGTCCGTCGGCCGGACCTCGTCGATGGGCGCCAGGTTCGGCAGGCCGCCGGAGACATCGAGCGGCGCCCCGATGCGGCTGAACAGATCGACGATCTCGCGGACGTTGAAGCGCGCCTCGTAGGAGGCGCACATCAGGCGGCGTCGCCGTAGCGCAGGCGGCTGACGAGATCGAGGAAGCGCCGACCCGGAGCGTCGAAGTCCTTGCCGGCCTTCCACTTCTCGAAGGCCATGACGTTCTCGATGCGGGCGGCGACGAAGGCGTCGGCCGCGGC
>JBKBUS010000175.1:0-2507 GCA_046290035.1 Brevundimonas sp. | reverse complement strand
CCCCTCCCCTCCCCCCCCCCCCTTGCGGGGGGGGGGGCCCCCGCCGGGCGCCCCCCGCGGCCCGGCCGTCGAACCAGCGCAGGGTCAGGGCCGGGATCAGGATGCCCGACAGGATCGCGCGCTTGGAATAGTGGTTCCAGTCCGTGGCCGTGTCGCCCGCCCAGCGCCACAGATGGTCCGCCGTCTCCCACGACAGCTTCAGCGCCAGGTCGGAGTTGGTCGGCAGGGCCAGGAAGCCGGCGCAACGGCGCGTCGCCTCCAGATCGTCGGCCCCCGCCTCCAGCCGGGCGGACACCGCCGTGGCGATGCGTTCGCGGATCTTGAGCGCGTTCGCATCGACGCCCGCCAGCGCCTCCAGGGCCCGCGCGTCGTGGCGGCGGGACAGCAGCGCGGCCAGATCACGCGCGCCGTTGGGCAGCAGAAGCTCCTGGTCGCCCAGCGACAGCCCCTCGGCTTCGCAGGCCGCGCGGACCAGCCGGGCGTTCCAGCCGATCGAGGGCGCGCGGGCGATGGCGGCGTCCAGCACGCGCTGTTCCATCGCCTCGGCCCAGTCGGGCTCGGCCGGCGCGTTCGGCAGGGGCTCGGGGTCTGTCATGACGCCACCATAACGTCGTCGGACCAGGCTTTCGAGCGGGGCCGGAAGCGGCGCGACGATCTGGACAGCCCCGGCGGCATGGTGTATCCGCCCGCACTCACCCGAGGGGCGATCCCTTTCGGGACCGATTTCGTTTTGTCTGCCCGTCTTCCCTGATCGGACGCGGCGGGCGGCCAAAGGAGAGTTGAACCTGGTTCAGATTTTCGTTCGCGACAACAACGTCGACCAAGCCCTGAAGGCGCTGAAGAAGAAGATGCAGCGCGAAGGCAGCTTCCGCGAGATGAAGCGCCACGTGCACTACGAGAAGCCCTCGGAGAAGCGCGCCCGCCAGAAGGCTGAGGCGGTCCGCCGCGCCCGCAAGCTGGCCAGGAAGCGCGCCCAGCGCGAGGGCCTGCTGCCCGCGCCGAAGCCTCGCGCCCGCTAAGGCCGGCGTTCAGGCTGAACGATCAAGGGCCGTCCGGGCGACCGGGCGGCCCTTTCACTTGCGGACTCGCGGCCTGGCGGGCGGAGGGCGTCACCGCCCCCCGCGAATCGCCGTGGCGAAGCTCTTCCAGCTGAGCTTGACGTCGGACAGGGCGCCGGCGCGGAACGCGCGGCCCGCGATCCAGACCATGAAGACCGCCATGGCGAACATCCCCGCCGTGGTCGCCGCGATCTCGACCGGGCCGACCCCGCCCGACGGAATGCGCGCGCTCATCAGGAACGGCGTGAAGAGAGGGATCCACGACAGCACCTTCACGAACAAGGCGTCGGGCGTCCTCAGCGCGAACTGCATGGCCAGGATCGGCACGATCAACAGCATCATGATCGGGCCCATCAGGGTCTGGGCGTCGCGGGGCGTCTCGCAGAAGGCGCCGATGGCCGCGAACAGCACCGCGTACATCAGGTAGCCGCCCGCCATGTAGAGCAGGAAGTAGGCGATCAGCCCGTCCTGGCTGAGGATGTTCCACAGGTCGCGCGCGATGTCGGGCACGCCGGCCGTCAGGCCCACGGCGCCCAGCCCGCCCCAGGTCAGCATGACCGTCAGCGTCAGCGCCGCCACGCCCAGCACCTTGCCGGTCAGGATCTCCCCGGGCGAGGCCGAGGACAGCAGCACCTCGAGGATCTTGTTCGACTTCTCCTCCATCACGCTGTTCAGCAGGATCGAGGCCCCGGTCAGGACCAGCGACCACAGAAGGAAGCCGAAGCCGAAGCCGATCAGGGCCGGCAGCCGGTCGCGGAAGGACACCTCTCCGCCGCTCTGCGATCTGGGGCTCAGCAGCGCCACCTCGGGCCGGAGCGAATCGATGTCGCGCACCGCGTCCACGCCGACGCCGAGCGCGGCGTAGCGTTCGGCCCGCACCACCTCGCGCAGCGCGTCCGACACCGCGTCCTGCACCGTGTCGTCCGAGGCCTTGGCCGACCACACCCGGGCGCTGGGCGCCTCCCCTTCGCGCGACAGCAGCACGACGGCGTCCAGCTCGCGCTCCTCGGCGTTCAAGAGGTCGCGCACCACCGCCTCGCGCGCCTCCCCCGGAGCGGCGGCGAGGATTTCGGCGGGCGGCTGCTCGATCCGCAGGCGGGCCTTGGGGGCGCGATAGTTGGCGGCGGCCGTCGGCGCGATGCGGCGGGCCTCGGCCAGCGCGGCCTCGATCCCCTCGCGCTCGCCGAGCGCGCGGACGCGGCGGGAGGCTTCGATCCCCGCCTCCGGGATCACCAGGGCGGCGATGGCGTCCACGGCGCGCTCTCGGTCCCGCTCGGTCATGCGGGCCTCCACCGCCGCCTTCAACGGGGCGCCGGAAGGCGCCTCGACCACGGCGGCGACGCGGGTCGGCTCGCTGTTGATGGCCAGCAGCGGGATGGCGCCGCCCAGGGCGGCGAACAGCGGCAGCGACAGCAGCGACAGCCAGAAGCCGACGGTGCGGGCATAGGC
>JBKBUS010000174.1:0-4602 GCA_046290035.1 Brevundimonas sp. | reverse complement strand
CCGTTGGGCAGGGTCCGCTTGACGAAGCCCAGCGGCGGCACCGCGATACTGGCCGGGGGCGCGGCGGCCGTCTGGGCCATCACAGGCGCGGCGGACAGAAGGGCGAGGGCGGCGACGGTGGCCAGAAGCGCTGTTCTCATGGCCCGGCACGCTAGCGGCGCGATCCGGCGTCGTCGAGGGCGGGGCGCGGCCGCGACGCCGCACGGGCTTTCGTCAGACGGTCTTCCTGCCTAAAGAGGCGCCCATGACCGACGCCCTCGCCGCGCCGCCGCCGGCCAAACCCAGTCCCTATCACGAGCTGCCGGTGCTCTGGGTCCGTCACTGGACCGATCAGCTGTTCAGCTTCGCCGTCGAACGGCCCGAGGACTTCCGCTTCCGCTCGGGCGAGTTCGTCATGATCGGTCTGCCCGGCGAAGACGGCGGCAAGCCGATCCTGCGCGCCTATTCCGTGGCCAGCCCCTGCTGGGCCGAGGCGCTGGAGTTCTTCTCGATCAAGGTGCCGGACGGACCGCTCACCTCGCGCCTGCAGAAGATCCAGGCCGGCGATCGGGTGCTGATGGGCAAGAAGCCGACCGGGACCCTGGTGCTGGACGCCCTGACCGGCGGCGAGCGGCTGCATCTGATCGGCACCGGCACGGGCCTCGCGCCCTGGCTCAGCGTCGCGCGCGACCCGGACACCTATTCGCGCTTCGGGCGGGTGATCGTCAGCCACACCGTGCGCAACGTGGCCGACCTGGCCTATCGCGACTTCTTCTCGGGCGGCATCCACGACGACCCGCTGGTCGGCGAGGAGGCGAGGGCGCAGCTGACCTACTATCCGACCGTGACGCGCGAGCCGTTCGAGACGCCCGGCCGGATCACCGACCGCATCAAGTCCGGCGACTACTTCCGCGATCTGCGGATCGACGGCGGCTTCGATCCTGCGCGCGACCGGGTCATGCTCTGTGGCTCCATGGCCATGATCAAGGAGACGGCGGCCCTGCTCGAGGAGTTCGGTCTCAAGGAAGGCTCGAACGCCGAGCCGGCCGATTATGTGCTGGAGCGCGCCTTTGTCGGGTGAGGTCGTCCGGATCGACGCGCGGACGCCGCCGGAGGCCTGCGCGGACATGGCCGAGGTGCGCCACGGGGTGGACGCGCTAGACCGGGCGCTGGTCGGCCTCCTGGCCGAGCGCCAGCGCTACATGGAGGCCGCCGCGCGCATCAAGCCGAGCCGTGACGCGGTGCATGACGACGCCCGGATCGAAGATGTCATCGGCAAGGTGCTGGCGGCGGCGCGCGGCGCGGGCCTGTCGCCGGCCATCGCCGAGCCGGTCTGGCGCACCCTGATCGCCCAGTGCATCGCCCACGAGTTCGGCGTCTGGGACGCCACCCGCCGCTAGCTTTTCAGGCTCTTCAGCATCAACTCGTGCCGCCAGGCCGCGACGTCGGCCAGGGCGCGGTCCAGCGCGTCGCGCACGCGCTCGATACGGCTCGGGATGGGGTCGAGCTCCGCCGCCGCGCAGGCCTCGGCGAGGTCGTGCGCGCCCAGACCAGCAGCCGTCCCACGGATCGTGTGACAGGCGTCCCGCTGCGCCTCGGGATCGTCCAGGAGCCGGGACCACAGGCCCGCCTGTTCGACGAACAACTCGAGGATCTCTTCGGCGACGGCGTCGTCGCCGCCGGTCGAGCGGTCCAGCACGGCGAAATCGACGGCTCCGGTCAGATCGCGGCGGGCCATGGGCGACTCTCCCTGTTGGACCGGCAGCTTAGGGGGCGCGTCGTCTTGCCGATACCGCTTGCATCGTCGCGCGTTCGCCTATATGTCCGCCGCTCCCGCGACGCCCCGGCGCGCGGCCGACGACGGTTCGGGTGATTAGCTCAGTTGGTAGAGCAGCTGACTCTTAATCAGCGGGTCGTAGGTTCGAACCCTACATCACCCACCATCGTCCCTTTCTTCGACATCGCGACAGCTTGACCGGAGCCATGCGGCCGCTAGGCCGTTAGGAACGGCTCATGTTCCAGGACGCGCCGCCTCCCGCCCCGACCGTCGATGAAATCGTGATCACCGGAGCCCGCCTGCCTACGGCGGCGTCCGAGGCCGCCTTCGCGCGCGTCCGGCTGGACGAAGCCACGCTTCGCCGGGAGGCCCGGCTGGACGAGGCGCTGCGCCAGGTCCCGGCCGTGTCGCTGTTTCGGCGCACCACCAGCCTGTCCGCCAATCCGACGACCCAGGGGATCAGCCTGCGGGCCATCGCGCCGTCCGGGGCGGGCCGGACGCTGGTCACCCTGGACGGGGCGCCGCTGAACGACCCGTTCGGTGGCTGGGTGATCTGGTCCCAGGTCCCGCCAGAAAGCCTCCAGGGCGTGGACCTGGTTCGCGGCGGGGGCGCCGGCCCCTATGGCGCGGGCGCCCTCACCGGCGTGATCCGCCTTGTCGAGCGCGACCGCGGCGGGTTGGTCGATCTATCCGTCGCTGAGGACGGCGGGCGTCGCGCGGCGGCGTCCGGCGGCGCGGACATCGGCCCGATTCGGGCCGTCGGCTCCGTCGTCGCGGAGGACAGCGACGGCTACCGCGCCGTGCGCGGGTCCGAAGCGGGCGCCGCCGACGCCCCGCTGCACTACAGCGCCAGGGCGGCGTCTTTCCGGCTGGACGCGCCCGGGCCGCTCGGCGCGACGTGGTCGGGACGCGCGGGCGTCTACAGCGAGGCGCGGGGGGCGGGCCTTTCGGGCGCGGGCTCGACGGTCGACGGGGTTCTGCTCAGCGTGACGGCGGCGCGCCCCCCCGACGCGCGCCGGCCGGGCTTCCGCGCCCAGATCTGGCGCCATCAGACCGACCTGTCGAACCGCTTCGTCTCCGTGGCGGACGACCGATCCTCCGCCTCGCCGGCTGCCGAGCAGTTCGGCAGCCCGGCGACGGGCTGGGGCGGCGCGGCCGCGGCACGCTTCGTCGGGGAGGGCTGGGAGATCGAAGCGGGCGCCGACGCCAGGCGCTTCGAGGGCGAGACGCGAGAGCTGTTCCGAAACCTCGGCGCGGGCTTCACGCGAACGCGACTCGCCGGGGGCGAGAGCTCGGTCGCGGGGCTGTACCTCGACGGCTCATGGCGGCGCGACAACTGGCTGGTCGTGGGCGGCCTGCGCGCCGACCGGTGGGACACCTCCGACGGCTTTCGGGTCGAGCGCGATCGTCAGACCGGCGCGAGCGTGCTGGAGCTGGGGCCCGAAGACCGTTCCGGCGAGGTGGCGTCCGGCCGCGCGGCGGTGCGCCGGGGGTTCGGCGGCGCGGCCCTGCGGCTCGCGGCCTACTCCAGTTTTCGGCCGCCGACGCTGAACGAACTGCACCGGCCCTTCCGGGTCGGCAACGACATCACCGAGGCCAACGCCGAGCTGGAGCCGGAGCGGCTCAAGGGCGTGGAGATCGGCCTGGACGGGGAGGGCGTGGTCGCCTGGTCCGCCACCGTCTTCGCCAACCGGATCGAGGATGCCATCACCAACGTCACGATCGGCGAGGGGCCGGGGACCTTCCCGGTCGCGGGCTTCGTCCCCGAGGGCGGCGTGCTGCGCCAGCGCCAGAACGCCGGAGACATCGAGGCGATCGGAATCGAGCTGTCCGTGCGCGGCGACCGGGGCTCGTTCAGCTGGCGGGGGGCGCTGTCGGCCACCGACGCCCGGGTGGACGGCGGCGCGGCGGCGCCGCAGCTGACGGGCCTGCGCCCGGCCCAGGCGCCGGTCTGGAGCGTCACGGCCGGGGTCGACTGGCGTGCGACGGCCGGTACGACGCTGAAGCTGGCGGCGCGGTACGAGAGCAAGCGCTTCGAGGACGATCTGAACTCCCGCGAGTTGGACGCGGCGCTTACGCTGGACGCGAGGGCCGAGCATCGGCTCGGCGAGCGGACGACCGCCTATCTCGCCGCCGATAATCTGCTGGATGCGGCGGTCGAGGTCGGCGAAACCGCCGACGGCGTGGCGAGCCTGGGGCCGCCGCGAACGCTGCGGGCCGGCTTGACCCTTCGCTACTGAGCCTTGCCGCCAAGGGCCGGGCAGGGCATCGGAACGCCATGACCACGCCTCACCGCCAGGATCGCCTGTTCATTCCACGCCCGGAGAGCCCGCCGCGCCCCTCCACCGGGCGGCTGGTCTGGTCCTTCGACCTGGGCGGCGGCCAGGCGCAGGTCGTCGCGGCCTCGGGCCTCAAGGAAGACGAGACCCGTGGCCGGATCGCCGACATCACCGCCTCGGTGAAGGCGCTCCTGGATCGCCGCTCCCCCAGCAGCGAGCTGGCCCGGTTCAACGCCGCCCCCGCGGGCACCTGGATGCTGTCGGAGCCGTTGTGGGAGGTCCTGAACCAGGCGCTGGACCTCGCAGACGACGTGGGCGGCGCCTATGATCCCACGCTCGGCGCGCTGACCGATCTTTGGGATGAGGCGGCGACCCGGCTGAGCCTGACGCCGCCGGACGACGAGGCGCTCGAGGGCCCGCGCGCCGTATCCGGCTGGGGCCGCTTTCGCATGAACCGGCCTGCCCAGGCCGCCGTCCAGCCGGGCGGCACGCGGCTGGATTTCGACGACGTGGCGGACGCCATCGCCTGCGACCGCGTGCTTCTGGCCCTGGCCGAGCAGGGGGTGG
>JBKBUS010000173.1:0-4605 GCA_046290035.1 Brevundimonas sp. | reverse complement strand
AGGCCTCGATGACGGCCCAGCGGCGGCGCACGCTGGCGCGCAGCCGTTCGCCGCGCCCCTGGCCCGCCAGGTTCAGCAGGCCGACCGCCGCACCGCTGACCGCCGACGCCAGGCCGGGCCGCACGACCACGGCCTCGGCGACCTGCCGACGCCCGTCGCAGAAGTACTTTTTGTAGCCCTCGCCCTGGAATCCGTAGTCGAAGGTCCGGTAGCCGTGGGCCGAGGCCAGCCGCATCGTGTCCATGCTCAAGAGGATGCCGGGCGAGCACCGCGCCCACTTCGGCTCATAGGCCGGGAACCAGAAATGGTACTCGTCGCCGCCGTGCAGCGAGGCCTCGATCGCCGCCAGCTTGTCCCCGCCCCACAGGGCGCCCAGGGACACGCCGAAGCGACCCGTCGGCGCGGCCATCAGGGCGTGCAGCAGATCCCGCGTCCAGCCGCAGGCGAAGACGTCGTGGCGGCCGGTGCGGCGGTACTGCTCGCGCTTCAGATCGATCAGGTGGTCCAGCAGGCCGGCGTCGCGCAGACCGACCTCGACGCGGATGGGGCCGAGCTCGGCCTCCAGGCTGCGGCGCGCCCGCTCCTTGTCCTTGAAGTACTTGCCGAAGGCCGCCCGGCGTTCGGCGTACCAGGCGTCGTAGCCGTCAGGCATGACGGCCTGCACCGTCTCGCGGGCCTCGCCGGCCGCGGCGGGCCCGACCCAGCCGCCGACGTTCAGCCGTCCAGCCTTCAGCAGGCGGGCGACCCGCGACAGGTCCGGCGCCTCGCCGGGACGGGCGATCACGCCGTGGTAGTCGTTCAGCGGCGCGGCCAGCGGCTGGACCGCCGAGCCCCGGCGCTGATGCGGGAAGAAGCCCCTGACCTCGCCCCCGCGATGCAACACCGCCACCGCCGCGCCGGGCGTGACCGCGCCGCCGATGGTCGTGAACTCGGGCTGGAAGTAGGGCGAGGTCAGCGCCGGGTTCGCGGCCAGCAGGGCGCGCCAGACGGCGACCAGACGATCGTCCAGTTCGTCGGGCCTGATGATGTCGACCGTCAGGGGTTGGGACATGCGCCGCTCCTGGACCCGCCGCGTGCAGGACCGTCGCTACCCTAGGCGAGCCCGCTTGCGGCGCGGTTTAGGGGCATGGTGAACGAAACCTCATCGCGGACGCAGGCG
The DNA here is from genome assembly GCA_046290035.1 of Brevundimonas sp. GTDB lineage: Bacteria > Pseudomonadota > Alphaproteobacteria > Caulobacterales > Caulobacteraceae > Brevundimonas. Next base: position 3,446 of record JBKBUS010000173.1, on the reverse strand, counting down.
TTGCCGTGGGCGATGAATCCCAGAAAGGTCACGACCATGCCCGCCCCCCGCGCCCCCGGCCGCCAGAACGAGTATGAGGAAGAGAAGCCGGTCCGCGACGGCGAGCCGCCCCACCCCGCCCAGGAGCCGGCGGGCGGAGAGGACTCCAGCAACAGCGGCGAGACCCTGACCGACCCGGCGACCGGACAACCGAACCCCTGATGCGACTCTGCGCCCTCGCAGCCGGCCTGACCGCCGCCCTCTTGACCCAGGCCCCCGCCGCATCGGCGCAGGAGGTCCCGGACGCCTGCCCCGTCAGCGCCCGCCATGTCGTGGCCAATGGCGGTCTGGAGCGCGCCCGGGCGGCGGTGCGGGGCGGCGGCCTGCGCATCCTGGCCGTGGGCTCCTCGTCCATCGAGGGGGTGGGCGCCAGCCGGCCCGAGCTCGGCTTCACCCCTCTGCTCCAGGCCGGGCTTGAACATCGGCTCCCCGGCGTGTCTGTCGTGGTGGTCAACCGCGGCATCGGCGGCGAGACCACGCGGGACACGGCGGACCGGCTGGCGCGCGAGGTCGAGACGGCGTCGCCCGACCTGGTCCTGTGGCAGCTCGGCACCAACGACGTCCTGCGCGATCGCTCCATGGACGACGTCTTCGCCGACTACCGGCGTGGCCAGGCGATCCTGGACGCCGCAGAGGTGGACGTCATGGTGATCGATCCGCAGCGGCTGCCCGAGGCGGCGCGCAACCCCGCCTTCGCCGGGCGCAACCCGGCCCTGGCGGAGGCGTCCCGCCTGATCGCCCTGGAGGCGGGCCGCGTCGGCTACGCCTTCCAGGGGCGCTTCGAGGCGATGGCGGACTGGGGCGGTCTGCCGGGCGGAGGGGTGGGTCCCGACGAGCTGCACCTGAACGATGCCGGCTACGCCTGCTGGGCCGCGATCACCGCCGAGGGGCTGGCGGAAGCGCTGCGCTGAGGGGTCTCGGACATCTTCTCATCCTCAAGCGGCGGCGACGGTCGAGGGAGAGACTCTACCATGACGAGGGAGGGGGAAGGCGCGACGCCCCCTCCTCTCCCCTCGCGGAGGACGACGGGCGCCGCCGCGAGGGCTCAAGTCCCGGCGGCGAGCCCCTGACCGATCCCGCGACCAAGGAGCCGAACCCGGACCGGGCCTGACGCGGAACGCCTCGCGGGCGGCGGGGTTGGCTTCCACCGACCCGTCTTCGAGGACCCCATGACCCTGCGCCTGCTGTTCGCCTCCGCCCTCGTCCTAGCCCTCGCCGCCTGTGGCGCGAACGAGCCGGAGGCGGCGAGCGGGGACACGGGCGCCGCCGCCTCTGCTACGGCGTCGGCGGACGCCCGCGCCGTGGAGACGGCGGCCTTTCAGACCCCGGACCGGCCCGACGGCTTCTCGCCGCGCCTGGCCCGCGCGCAGGTCCTGCTGGACCGGGCGCGTTTCTCCCCCGGCGTCATCGACGGCCGGGGCGGGGAGAACACCCGCCAGGCCATAGAGGCGTTCGAGCGGGCGAACGACCTGCCCGCCGACGGCGAACTGGACGCCGAGGTGTTCGCGCGGCTGACGTCCGCCGACCCGTCGCCCGCGATCCGGGATGTCCGCCTGACGGAGCAGGACGTGGCCGGGCCGTTCGCGACGCAAATCCCGGAGTCGATGGCGGGCAAGGCGCGCCTGGAGGCGCTGTCCTACACCTCGGTGGAGGAGAAGCTGGCCGAGCGCTTCCACATGGACGTCGCCTTGCTTCGGCGATTGAACCCGCAGGCGCGGTTCGCAGCCGGCGAGGTGATCCGGGTCGCGTCGATCCGCGCCCCCGGCCTGCCGCGCCAGGTCGCCCGCATCGTGGTCGACAAGGGCGAGAAGGCGGTGCGGGCCTATGACGCCGAAGGCGCGCTGCTGGCCTTCTATCCGGCGACGATCGGCAGCGAGGCGACGCCGACGGTCAGCGGGACCTATGAGGTGCGCGCCGTCGCGCCGGAGCCGAACTACACCTACGACCCGTCGCGGCTGGAGAGCGCCGAGGGCGACGAGACCCTGATCGTGGCGCCCGGTCCCAACAATCCCGTGGGCTCGGTCTGGATCGACCTCAGCAGGGACACCTACGGCATCCACGGCACGCCGGACCCGTCCCTGATCGGCAAGACCGCCTCGAGCGGCTGCGTCCGCCTGACGAACTGGGACGCGGAACAGCTGGCGGAAGCGGTCGCGCCGGGCGTCGAGGTGCGGTTCATCTGAAGCCCGGCTGAGTTTCAAGACGAAGATCGCGTCTCTATCGTCTCGAAACTCCAGTTGGCGGGAAAGGTTGAGGTTTTCGGCCCGTTGGACGTGAGACGGGGGTCTCGAAAGTCTCCTTATCGTTGGGAGGCGGCGGTCGAGATCGGGAGTCTAGCACCGTCGCCGCGGAGGGAAGGCGTGATCCTTTCCTTCTCCCCTTGCGGGAGAAGGGAACTGGCTGAGAAGCAAAAAAGCCCCCCGGATCGCTCCGGAGGGCCCTTTCGTTTCAGATCATCGCGTCCGCGCTCAAGCAGCGAGCCGCCGCGCGGCGAGCGATAGCGCCCCTAAAGTCAGGCGATGATCTTGGAGACCACGCCGGCGCCGACGGTGCGGCCGCCTTCGCGGATGGCGAAGCGCAGCTTCTCCTCCATGGCGATCGGGGTGATCAGCTCGACCTCCAGCTCGGCGTTGTCGCCGGGCATGATCATCTCCACGCCTTCCTTCAGCTTGACGATGCCGGTCACGTCGGTCGTGCGGAAGTAGAACTGCGGACGGTAGTTGGTGAAGAACGGGGTGTGACGCCCGCCCTCTTCCTTGGTCAGGATGTAGGCCTCGGCCACGAACTTGGTGTGCGGCGTGATCGAGCCGGGCTTGCACAGCACCTGGCCGCGCTCGACGTCCTCACGCTTGGTGCCGCGCAGCAGCACGCCGACGTTGTCGCCCGCCTGGCCCTGGTCCAGCAGCTTCCTGAACATCTCCACGCCCGTGCAGGTCGTCTTCTGCACCGGACGGATGCCGACGATCTCGACTTCCTCGCCGACCTTGATGATGCCGCGCTCGACGCGACCGGTCACCACGGTGCCGCGGCCCGAGATCGAGAACACGTCCTCCACCGGCATCAGGAACGGCAGGTCGATCGGACGCTCCGGCTGCGGGATGTAGCTGTCCACCGCCGCCATCAGCTCCAGGATCTTCTCCTCGCCGATCTGCGGGTCGCGGCCCTCGACCGCGGCCAGCGCCGAGCCCTTGACCACCGGGATGTCGTCGCCCGGGAACTGGTAGGACGACAGGAGCTCGCGCACCTCCATCTCGACCAGCTCCAAGAGCTCCTCGTCGTCGACCATGTCGACCTTGTTCAGGAACACCACCAGCGCCGGCACGCCCACCTGGCGGGCCAGAAGGATGTGCTCGCGGGTCTGGGGCATCGGGCCGTCGGCGGCCGAGCACACCAGGATCGCGCCGTCC